>NZ_JCAPET010000051.1:0-27644 GCF_059735245.1 Gorillibacterium sp. sgz306347 | reverse complement strand
GCGGGAGCGGGGCGCGGCGGCGAGCCGGGCGGAACCGGAGGCGCAAGCTGGAGCCCCCAGAGGGCCGGAGCGCGGTTAGCTGTGGAACGGAGCCCGGTAGCTGGAACCCGGAGCGGATGCAAATGAAAGGAGTTACGTAAGCGGCGGCCTGCTGAAGGCCGCCGCTTTTTCCCGTTGTGCGGATGCGGAAACCGCACTGCGGCTCCAAGCTTTTGCCGCGATTACTGCGAGACGATGGCACTTCTCTTGACAAAGTCCAACCATGAAGGTTCATCTCTCTTGGCACACTTTGTTTGGCACCTAATTTCTTTCACAATCTGCTTTCTGGTCGAAAAAGTGAGTGCGCGGAAAGGATCAAGCAGAACAATGATCAGGAAAGCAAAGGAAAGGAAAGGGGGGGCATGCAAATAGCTGCAAAGCGATACTTATTTTTCATAAATTTCGGGTCCAACCGTGAAATAACAACGTACGCGCAACTATTTCGAACAAAATAGGCGGTATTCGGAGAAAATGGGAGGAATAATTGCTTTTATGCATCTATTTGACCAAATATAGCAAATTTCAGTTTAAATAGTTGCTTTTTTGCACTTACTGTCCCATCCTGCGAATGGTATTCCTCTGGGCGTGGGGAATTCGGGTACCGCGTTTATGCCGATAGGTGACACAACCTTATCCCTGTACTTTTAAAAACTACAATATGGAACGGGACACTACCCTGAAAATAACGCAGCTTCATAATCTGTGCTGCCTACCAGGTTATAGGTGGCTAACGGTTGCCACAGCGCTTATTCGCCCAAAAGACCCCTGTTTCCATTTCTAACGGTTGTGGAAGCGCTTATTTGCCCCAAAAAGACCAAAACGCCCCCTCTCCGAGCCAAATAAGCTCCGTGGCAACCGTTAGATTTTGAAAAGCTTCATATTAAGCCAAATAAGCTCTGTGGCAACCGTTAGAATTTGTCCGGCCCCTTCCGGCGCCCCATGACCAAAGCTCCCGGCGCGTGATGGACATTGGACTGGACCACGGCATAGCCAAAAAATCCACCCTGAAAATAACGCAACTTTATTTTCATTTTCTGTGGTGCCTACCAGGGCATGGGACACTAATGGGTTTTAATGAGCTGCGAAAAGAAATTAGTGACAAAAAACCGCGCTATTTTCAGACTCCATTTCGAATACTTGGTAGCGTCAAGAAGTTTGTGTAAGGCAGTAGGAATATCCAAAAGAGTCCCGGATTATTCTGCGGATGGGGGGGAGCGGTCTTCGAACATCAAGGCGAGTTTCTTCTTTACGTCCGGATCGCCGAAGCCGCGAATGACGCGTTCTGCAAATTTCTCGTTGTACTCAATGCTTTGGAGATATACGACTTTCTCCGCAGCATCCATGTTTGTCAGGCTGTTCATTGGCTTGAGCCGTTTGCGAAACTCTTTGTTCATACGCTCGATTGCGTTTGACGTGTGAATGGCTTCCTTAATGAGGGGCGGATATTTGTAGAACGTCAGGCAAGGTCGACAATAGCCTTTTGCTTCATGGTTACCAAGTAGAAGTCCATTTACACAAACGTATGGACATTCCCCTCGTCGCTTCTATTTTGCGGTTAAAACTGGAGGGCGACGGCATGAGACGAAGTGAGCCAACGCTAGAGGGGAAACTAGATCGGTGAAGGTTGGGTTCGTTAATGAAGAGTTGGAGTTAGAGGCGATGTAAGTTAGAAGCGTTGTAAGTTGGGGGACGGTATGTGCTGGAAGCAGGGGGACAAAAACGACGGAAGAGAGGCGGGGCAAAAGGGAGACTGGGGGGGAAGAGAGGCAGGCGTTAGGGGAATGGAGCAGAAGAGAGAAGGGTTAGAAGGGGAATAGAGCGGAAGAAAGGGTGGGGGGCGGCGGAGTAGAGCGGGGAGACTGAAAAAAGAAGCACCATCAAAATCGATCGAGTAAGAGAAAAATTCGAGCGCTCCCTTCGCCCAGCCTCCCCGGCCGTGCGCTGAAGCAAACAGGGCGTACCGGAACCCCGGCACGCCCTGACGGCTTATTCGGCTGCGCGGACCAGCACGCGGAAGCCGTCGGCCGGGAGCGAAAGCGTCACCGGACCGCCGTCGGTCCGAAGCGTTTCGCCGCTCGGCCAATCCGTCCACACGCCGGCGGCGAGGGTGACGGCGGCTTCGGCGGGCTCCGCCGAGGCGTTTAGCGCGACGGCCACGGTTTCCCCGCCGCCGAAGCGTTCGTAGGCGAGGAACCGTCCGCCCGCTTCGGCGGAAAGGAACCGCAAGCCTCCGGTGCGGAGCGCTTCATGCTCCAGGCGGAAGCGGATCAGCGCCTGGTAGAACGCCAGCAGCTCCGTGTCCTGCTTCGCCGGGTCCCACTCCATGCATTTGCGGCAGCCGGGGTCGTCTCCGCCGTCGAGCCCCACTTCGTCGCCGTAATAGAGGCAGGGAACGCCGGGGCTCGTGAACTGAAGCAGCGATGCCAGCTTCATCCGCTCCTTGTTGCCGCCGCAAAGAGTCAGCAGACGGGGGGTGTCGTGGCTGTCCAGGATGTTGAACGCCGCTTCCGTCACGGGGCGGGTGTAGCGGGTAAGCTGCGCGCCGAGCTCGGCGGCGAAGCCGGAGGCGTCCAGCGTTTCCCGGGCCGCAAAGTCCAGGGCCGCGATCGTGAACGGGTAATTCATGACCGCGTCGAACTGGTCCCCCTGGAGCCAGGAAAAGGAGTCGTGCCAAATCTCGCCCAGGATGTAGGCGTCGGGATTCGCCTTCTTGACCACGCGGCGGAACTCGCGCCAAAATTCATGCTCCACTTCATCCGCGACGTCCAGCCGCCAGCCGTCTACGCCGATCTCCTCGATCCAATACCTGGCGACATCCAGCAGATAGGCGCGGGCTTCCGGATGGGCGGTGTTCAGCTTCGGCATGTTGGGCTCGAACGCAAACGTATCGTACGTCGGTTTGCCGTCCTTGACGGCAAGCGGGTATTCGCGGACGTGGAACCAGCCGGCGTAAGGCGAAGCCTCCCCTTTTTCCAGAACGTCGACAAAAGGAGGGAAGGTTCGGCCGCAGTGGTTGAACACCGCGTCCAGCACCACCCGGATGCCGCGCTCGTGGCAGGCGTCAACCAGCTTTTTCAGCAGCTCGTTGGTGCCGAAATGCGGATCGACCTTCCGGTAATCGCTCGTGTCGTATTTGTGATTTGTCGGCGCTTCGAACAGCGGATTAAAGTAAATCGCGTTCACGCCAAGCGTTTGCAGGTGATCCAAATGATCGAGGACGCCCTGCAGATCCCCGCCGAAGAAGTTCCTCTGATCGGGCTTACCGCCCCAGGGCTCTGCGCCTTCGGGGTCGTTGGACGGGTCGCCGTTGGCGAACCGCTCGGGGAAAAGCTGATAAAACACTGCGTTTTTTACCCACTCGGGTACAGCGAACTGCTCCCCCGGATGCAGAAAAGGAAAATCAAACAGCGGGTTCTGGTTTTCCGGCTCCGACGCCGAAAAACCCCGCTCGGTCAGCCACCAGACTTCGCCGTCCTGTCCCTCCAGCCGGAAGGTGTAGCGGACCCGGCGCATCGGAAGCTCGACGGAGGCTTCCCAGTAATCGAAACGGTGATCGGAAATCATGACGGTCATCGGCAGGTTTTGCTTGCTTTTGTGCCAGTCGTACTTGTCCCCGTATTGCAGCGTCACCCGTTTGGCGTCGCCCCGTTTGGTGCGAATCCGGATGCACAGCGTGCGTGGCCCGGTGGCAAAGGCCCAGTTCAGTTTGGATCGGTGAAGAACGGCTTCCAGTAACATAACGGCTACTCCTCCTCCTGTAAATGAAGCAGTGTGATGGAATGCGGCAGCTATTTCAATAAGGAATAATGGCATGAAAAGATAATGGCGCGAAAAGCGGGCAAAAGCTTAAACGGTCTGTCCGGCAAGGTCCACGCGGATTCGGCCGTTTCCGGGCACGGAGCAGTCCCGCCCGCAGACGGTCAGGTCGGCGTCGGCACCGGTTTCGTTTACGATGTTCACCGCATGTTCCTCGACGCGGATCAAGAGGCGGGAGCCCCGGAAGACGATCCGGAACGAAAACGAGGTCCATTCCTTCGGCAGCGCGGGATGGAGCGACAGCCGGCCGTCTTTCACGCGCATGCCGCCGAACCCTTGCACGACGGCCATCCAGGTGCCGGCCATGCTGGTGATGTGGCAGCCGTCCTCGGTGTCGCGGTTGTAATTGTCCAGATCCAGCCGCGCGGTGCGCAGGTACATCTCATACGCTTTGTCCGCATAGCCGAGCTCGCAGGCCAAAATCGCGTGGACGCACGGGGAAAGGGACGATTCATGCACCGTAAGCGGCTCGTAAAAGTCGAAGTTGCGCCGCTTGGTCTCCGTGTCATAGAGATGGCCGAGAAAATAAAGGCCTTGCAGCACATCCGCCTGCTTGATGTAGCAGGAGCGCAGGATGCGGTCCCAGGACCAATGCTGGTTGAGCGGCAGGTGGACCGGGTCCAGGTCGCGGACCGGAATCAGCTCTTTATCCAGAAAGCCTTCCTGCTGCAGAAAAATGCCCCGCTCCTCGTCCGCCGGGTAAAACAGGTTCGCTGCAATGTCCGTCCATTTGCGCGTCTCTTCTTCGGTCAAGGCCAATTTTTCCGTCAGCTCGGCGAGGCGGCCCGGGTCGGTTTGGCCCAGATCCTGCAAAGCCTCCAGGGTATATTCCAGCGTCCAGGCTGCGATCCGGTTCGTGTACCAGTTGTTGTTTACGTTGTTTTCGTATTCGTTCGGTCCGGTTACGCCGTGCATCACGTACTTTTGCTTGCCCGGGGCGTAGTGCACCCGTTCCTCCCAGAAGCGGGCCAGCTCGACCAGCACCTCCAGCCCGTATTCGCCCAGGTAGCTTTTGTCCCCCGTGTAGGCGACATAATTGTAAATGGCGTACGCAATCGCGCCGTTGCGGTGGATTTCCTCAAACGTGATTTCCCATTCGTTATGGCATTCTTCTCCGTTCATCGTCACCATTGGATAGAGCGCGCCTTTGGAGAAGCCGAGCTTGCGCGCGTTCTCTTTCGCCTTTTCCAGATGCTTGTAGCGGTAGATCAGCAGGTTGCGGGCGATGGAAGGATCGGCGGTGCTGAGATAAAAAGGCAGGCAATACGCCTCCGTGTCCCAATAGGTGCTGCCGCCGTATTTTTCGCCGGTGAAGCCTTTCGGTCCGATGTTCAACCGGTCGTCTTCGCCGGTGTAGGTCTGGTTGAGCTGGAAAATGTTAAAGCGGATCGCCTGCTGCGCCGCCGGGTCGCCTTCAATGATAATGTCGCTTTCCTTCCATTTGGCGGCCCAGGCGTCCTCCTGCTCGTGGAGAAGCGTGTCAAACCCGGTCTCGGCCGCATCCGCCAGCACGCGGCAGGACGCCTCCGGCAAATGCTCCGGCGCGTGATTGCGGGACGTCGTGTTGGCCACGTATTTGTACAGCACGGTTTCTTCTCCGGCGCGGACCGGAAAGGTCAAGGTGCGGGCAACGTACTTTTCGCGGGTGACGGCGGCGGCGCTGTCCGGCTCGGCGGCTTTGCCGCCTTGCTCCAACCGGTAAGCCATGGCGGAGCAGGCGTGAAAGTCCAGCTTTTTGGTTTTGACCGTAAGGAGCGCCGCATCGTCCCGGATTTCCTTGTGCACCTCCAGCCAGAACTTTTCGTCGTAATTGGCATCCTTGTTATGCACATCGCCGTCCAGGCAGAGAACGGCGCGCACGGTGCCGGAAAAATTCAGCGGCGTGAGCGCATAGCGGATTGCGCCGAGTTCCGGCCGGACAATGCTGACAAAGCGGACCGCTTCGACGGCAAGCTCCTTGCCGTCCGGGAGAACCGCGGTAAAGCTGCGGGACAGGCGGCCTTCCTTCATGTGCAGCACGCGGCGGAAACGGAGAACCTCGCATTCCGCCAGATCGAGCCGCTTGCCGTCGATCTCGATGTCGATGCCGATCCAGTTGGTGGCGTTCAAGACCTTGGCGAAGTACTCGGGGTAGCCGTTTTTCCACCAGCCCACCCGGGTTTTGTCGGGGTAGTACACGCCCGCAAGATAGCTGCCGCGCAGCATCGGGCCGCTGTACGTTTCCTCGAAGTTGGCCCGCTGGCCCATAGAGCCGTTGCCGATGCTGAAAATGCTTTCGGCAATTTCATGCCGTTCGGGCTGCCAGCCCTCTTCGATAATGGACCATTCGTCGATTTGAAAATCAGGCTGCATATGATCGTTCATCCTTTCTTAAGATGAGTGCGGAATAACCGGCTCTTCCAGCCTGGCGAGCGGCATGGCGGCCAGCGAAGGAACCGTCAGCTCGGCTCCGGCTTCGGCCAGCATGCCGGATTCGCCAATGCCGACGGCGCGCATGCCGGCGGCGCGGGCGGCGGCGATTCCCGCTGCGGCGTCCTCGAAAACAACGCATTCGGCGGGCGAAACCCCCAGCTCCCGGGCGGCAAGAAGAAACACCTCCGGGTCCGGTTTGGCTTTGGCGGTTTTGGTGCCGTCCACGACGGCGTCAAGCCACGGCGAAAGCCCCGTCCGCTCCAGAATGAGCGGCGCGTTCTTGCTGGCCGAGCCGAGAGCGAGGGCGTAACCCTTTGCCCGGCAGGCTTTCAGAAAGTCGAGCGCCCCGGGCAAGATGTCGCCGGGACCCATCCGGGAGACGGCTTCGACATACCACTCGTTTTTTTGCCGGGCCAAGGCTTCCTTTTGCTCCGGGGGCGGCGACAGCTTTCCGACCGAAAGCAAAATCTCCAGCGATTCGGTCCGGCTCACGCCCTTCAGCCGTTCGTTGTCGCGCTCGGTGAAGACAAAGCCAAGCGTATCGGCCAGTCTTCTCCAGGCTATGTAGTGATGGCGGGCGGTGTCGACGAGGACCCCGTCCAGGTCGAAAATGCAAGCTCGTATCATGGCGGCAGGCTCCTTTGAACAAATTTGCGCAATCGTTTGAGCAGAGCGGGGGAATCCGTGGAATGCCGGCCCGCAAACAAACAGCCCGGCAGGCGGAGGAGAAGGTCAAAACGGGACGGAGCGGACGGACGACTGCCGCACGCGGAGCTGGTGCGGGATGATGTAACGCCGCTGCGCCTCGGGCTTGTCGCCGTCTTGAATGGCCTGAATCAGCAGCATGGCCGCGCTGTAGCCAAGGTGATAAATCCCGATGTCGACGCTGCTGACCGGCGGGGCGGACAGCTCGGCCAGCGGGACATTATTGAAGCTGACCAGGCACAGGTCCTCCGGGACCCGATAGCCCGCTTCCCGCAGCCCGCGCAGCACGCCGAACGCGATCATGTCGTCGGCGACGAGCAGGGCGGTCGGCCGGTCGGGAAGCTGCATCAGAAAGGACATCGCCCGGTAGCCGCTTTCCTGAAGAAACTCGCCTTCCACAATCCACTCCGGACGGCCCTCCACTCCGGCTTCGGCCAGCGCCTCGCGGTAGCCTTCGAGCCGGTCGCGCGAGACGATCAGCTCGGGCGGGCCGGTGACGCAGCCGATTCTCCGGTGCCCCATCGCCAGCAGGTGGCGGGTAGCGTCGGCCGCGGCTTTTACATTGTCGGTATCGACGCTCAGCACATCGGGGTGATCCTCGCTGCGGCCGATCAAAACAAACGGGTAGCCCTGCTTGTGCAAATCGTCGATTATCGGGTCGCCCACCCGGGAATACAGCAGAATGGCCCCATCCACCTTGCCGCTCCCGAACAGCTGCGACACCGCCCGCGCTTCCTCGCGTTCGTCCGGACTGGAATGCACCAGCACGTCGAAGCCCATCCGGTTGGCTTTGGCGATAATGCTGCGCACCAGCTCAATGAAAAAGAGATTCGAGAACAATTCGTCCGCAGGCTTCGGCAGAATCACGCAGATCGTGTGCGACGAGCGGGAAACGAGGTTTTTGGCGATCGAGCTGGGGTGATAGCCCAGCCGGTTCATCAGCTCCTTCACCTTGTCCGCGGTCTCCTTGCTGATGCGGGAATGGCCGGAAAGCGCACGCGATACCGTCGCGGGAGAGACGCCGACCTGCGCGGCGATGTCTTTTATGGTGATCGGCAAAGAAAGCTCCTCCTTTGCGAAAACGTTTGCCCTGCACCCCCATCCTAACGGAAAAGAAAACGCTTGTAAATACCAAAAATGAGCCCGACCGCCATCAAAATTCGCAGGAACAGCTCCATTTTATGAAAAAACGAGAAAGAAATCGCAAAATGAAGGATGAAAGCGAACCGGTCAAGTTAGTAAATGATTTCGGTAAGTGCAAACGATTTAACAATATGAAGGTTTATAGTAAGATGAAAACAGGCGTTAAAACCGCTTACATAGGACAATAGACAACGAATTCTTCATTTTCCTGAGCCTTTTGAAAAAACGTTTGCGCAAAAATTGCTGCGAAAAGCATGCATGGAGCGGTTGCGGTTCGCCGTATGCGGAGAAAAGCGCAGAGTCAGGAATGGAAGCAAGAATAGGGGAAAGCGGTTAAGCGCGCATAATGATCGGGTGGGGGCGTTATTGATGAGGACAAGCCGTTTTATCGGGTCCATCGGGGCCAAGCTGTTTCTTGCTGTTTTGAGTGTGATGATTTTGCTGTCCGCGGTTATGGGGGCGGCTTCCTACCGCATCGCCAGGGGGCTTATCGTCGCCGAGGTGCGGGGGGCTGCTACGGAGGCGGTGCGCCAATCGGCGGACAAACTGGATTATATTCTGACCCAGTATGAATCGCTCTCCCGCCAGCTGGCCGTCGACCCGGAGCTGATGGGCGATCTCCAAGCCGCGGCCGGACCTGACGTCTCAGCGGAGGAGAAAAAGAATGCGGCGGAGCGAGTCAGGAAGAAGCTGGATGCGCTGGCCGGCGCGGATTCCCGGCTGATCGGCATCCGCTTGCTCGCCCCGAGCCGGACGGACGCGGATTCCTTCAAGTCGATGCGCCTTCCGTCCCCGCGCTCGAATGAAGCCGTCGAGCAAAAGCTGACCCGCGTTGCGGAAAGCGGCGGGCAGCCGGTCTGGTTTCCGGCGGAGAAAGGGGGATTTTTCGGCGTTTACGGAGAGGCGTGCTTTACGCTCGGACGAATGGTGCGTGATTTGCGCCGTCCGGAAGCGTCTTATGTTCTGCTGATCGAAGTGAAGGAGCAGACGCTGCGCAGCGCCCTGGAAAACCTGCATATCGGCAAAAGCGGTGAAGTGCGGCTCCTTAGCCGGGATGGAACGGTTGCCTATGCGGAAAATGCCGAGCTGCTGGAAACCGTCTCCGATGTCGGACCGGAGGCCCCCGGTGAAGACGATGCCGCCTCGGCCGCCGAAAAGAACAGGCTGGTGGTCCGGCAGCCGCTGGGCGCGGCGGAGTGGACGCTGGTCGGTTTTGCGCCGGAGAGCGATTTTTTGCAAAAGGCCGATAAGCTGCTGGCGGCCATCCTTTTCATTCTGGCCGGTGCGGCGGTCGTCGCGGTGGCGGCGGGACTACTGCTGGCGCGGATGGTCCGGCGGCCGCTGCTGCATATGTGCGCCTTGATGGAGGAAGGACAGCGCGGGAATCTGCACGTCCGGACCGCATTTGCCGGCCGGGATGAAATCGGCCGCCTCGGCGCGGCGTTTAACCGGATGATGGAGCACATCTCCGCGCTCGTGGACAAGACGGCCGAGTCCGCCGGTCTGGTGCTGGCGACGGCGGGCGAGCTGGCGCAGGCGTCCCGGCGGACGACGCTGTCGGCCGGAGAAATGGCGGCGGCCATGGGCGAGCTGGACCGGGCGGCCGGGCAGCTGGCGGCGGATGCGGAGCGGGGGCTGCATATGCTGGAAGCCGCCCGTGCGGGCACCGAACGGTTCCGCCATGTCCAGGAGGAGGCGCATCAGTCGGCCGGCCGCGTCACGGCCATCAGCGGGGAGGGGACAAAGCAGATGGGCGAGCTGGTCGAGCGGACGGACGACACGCTGGAGATGACGCGGCGGATCGAAGAGAACTCCGCCCGGCTGCTGCGCAGCGCGAGCCTCATCCGCGGCATTTTGGAGCCGCTCGGCGCGATGGCGAAGCGCACCGCCATCCTGGCCCTGAACGCATCCATCGAAGCGTCACGGGCGGGTGCGGCGGGCAAAGGCTTCCTGGTCATCGCGGCGGAAATCCGCAGCCTGGCGGATCAGACCAAAGCGGCCGTGTTAAGCGCCTCCGAGCAGGCGGACGAAATCCGCTCGGACATTCTGGCGACGGCGGAAGTGATCGCGGGAGCGGCGCCGCTGTACGACGCCCAGATCGAGTCGGTGCGGAAAACCTCGGGCCTGTTTGCCGAGGTGCGGGAGGAGATGCGCCGGTTCGCCGCGGAAATCGAGGCGTCCGCCGAGTCGGTGAGCCGGCTGGCGGATTCGCAGGACCGCCTGGGCGAAGCGATGGGCGGCGTCGGCGGAGTGGCGCAGGAGACGGGCGGCGCCGTCCGGCAGCTGGCGGCCATGTCGGCGGAGCAGTTCGAGATCAGCGGACGGCTCTCCGCCGAAGCGGATGCGCTGGAGCGGCTGGCGGGCGAGCTGCGCCGGGAGCTGTCCCGCTTCCGCACCGCCGGAGCGGAAGCCGGCGGCCAGGGAGAAGGCGCGGAGAGCGCGCGGCTGGAGGCGGAGTGAGCGGCGCGGCTGGGGGCGCGGAGAGCGGCGCGGCTGGGGGCGGGGCGAGCGGCGCGGCTGGAAGCGAGAGAGCGGCGCGGCTGGGGGCGAGAAGACCCGCACAGCGGGACGCGATAGTGCGAGCCGAACGGGCGGTGAGGGTGCGGCCGGCGAGTGAACCAAAAACGGCGCTTGCCCGGTAGTGTCTGCTGCGGAGCCGGTTCTCAAGCAATCGCCGCCGGTACAAAAACGAGGGCCTGCATAAGAAGGCCCTCGTTCCCATAGAATGCTGCCAAGCTTGGCAGCCTCGGATTAATGTTGAAGGCTATAGAACAACCATTTTTTTACGACCATTTCGACGGCATTCGTTCCGAACATCAACGGGAGCTGGAAACCCAAATCAACTTGGCCTCCGCTGGTTTCGAGGGCTTGCGCCCCTCCGACATCGTAGTTTGAATTTTGAAAAGAACGACAAGGTGCCAGGCGTCTATCGGCAAAAGGGCGGCGGGCGTGAAGTTCCCAACAACCGGAGAGTACGCGCTTGCAAGGTGGGTTAAGAAGTGCAAAAAAGCAACTAATTTCCCCTATATCGGCTATTTTCAACCGAATAGGTGCATAAAGGCAATTATTTCACGCGTTTTCTCCATTTAACGCTTATTTTTCCCAAAATAAGTGCGTGTGTGAAATTATTTCGCGATCGGAACGAGAACCAGCGGAAATAAGTGTCGCTGTGCATCTATTTGTTTCCTTTCCCTGGTCAGCATTCACTTGGGCCCCGCCACTTCCAATTTAGCCGAGAAAGCAGAAGAAAAAGGAAGGGGGAACGAGGCAAACGGGGGGCTTAAATAACGGAAGCCGCACAGAACATGGGAAGATGGCGACCCGTCGGGAACGCCGAGATAAACGGAATAACCTCCCGTTATTGCCCTTTCCAACGAGGACAACGCAAAAGAAGCCCATGCTCATAAAAATGAGCTGGGTTTCTCGACAATCCGAGAGGCGGGTGACCGCCTCTTTTTTGGTGCGGTGAGCGGTCCGGACCGATCGGCCGCCACCGCCGCCTGTCTTTGCAGGCTTTCCCGTTCCGCCGCCCGAACGTCCGGCTTACGCGAAGTCCGGCTCGCGGTTCAGGAAGAACACGGCGAGCGTGCCAGGGCCGGAGTGGGCCCCGACTGCAGCTCCGATGATCGTCACCTTGACGTCCTGTGTGCCGAACGCTTCCCGGATCATCGCTTCCAGCTGCTCGGCCGCTTCGATGTCGCCGCCGTGGCTGATGCCGATCGTCTGTTTGTCCAGCGCCACGCCGCGCTCCCGGATGAGCTCGATCATGCGCTGGAACACCTTTTTGCGGCCGCGGACTTTTTCCAGCGGGATCAGCTTGCCTCCGTCCACGTGCAGGATCGGCTTGATGTTCAGAATGCCGCCGATGAAAGCAGCCAGCGGGCTGACCCGTCCCCCGCGCAGCAGGTACTCGAGATCGTCGACCGTGAAAATATGCTCCATGTGCTCCGCATAAAACGCCGCCGCCTTCAGCAGCTCCGCCCGGCTTGCGCCTTTTTCAGCCAATTGGGCCGTCAGGTACACGACCATGCCTTCCCCGAAGGAGGCGCATTTGGTGTCGAGGATATCGAGCTGGAAATCCGGGTATTGCTCCAGCACCTCGTTGCGCGCCATGACAGCCGTCTGGTACGTGCCGGACAGCTCCGACGAAAACGCCAGATAAAGGCATTCCTTCTTCTCACGGGCGTAAGAAAGGAACAAATCAAGCACGTCCTGAAGGGCGGGCTGGGAGGTTTTGTAGACCGTCCCCTTGCGCATGTTGTCAAAAAGGTCCCGGGGGTTCAGCGTCACGTTGTCGAGAAACTCCCGCTCTCCTTGTATCACCCTAAGGGGAATTACATCGATGTCGTATTGGCGCACAATCGCCTGGGGCATATCGGCGGCGCTGTCCGTTAGGATCTTGACCATATTTTGCAGCTCCTTCTCGTTTGTCGTGACAAAGGGTGGAACTCGGGTTCTTTCTTCCTCATCATACCATTTTCCGCGGGTGCACCGAAACCGAAAATCATCCTCCTGCAACCGCGCGGCCTTTTTTTCGTAAAAAGACGTAAAAGAGCCTGCCGTCAAGAGAAAGAAGGGACAAGATGGAACGACAGCTCATGCAAAAGGTTCATCCCGATTATTTAAAGGTTGGCCGGATCAGCTCTCTGATCACGCATGTCATCCTTCTGTTGGGGGCCGGCGCTTATTTGATAGCGGCCTACCGCCAGGATTGGCTCCGGTATCCGGGGTATCTTGCAATCGGAGTCATCCTCCTGAGCGCGTTGTGGTTCACGGCGGTCGTGCCGCACATGCGCTACCGGCTGTTTGCGTTTGATGTGTTTGAAGAGGAACTGGAGATTCGCAGCGGACTCTATTTTCAGTCCAACGTGCTGGTGCCGATGATACGCGTTCAGCATGTCGAGCTGGAGAGCGGGCCGCTTATGCGCAAATACGGGCTTGCCGAAGTGTCGGTGGTAACAGCGGCGACGACGCACAAAATCAGCGGCCTGAAGCGGGAGGATGCCGAGCGGATCAAGCAGCGGATCGGCTTGCTGGCGAGGGTGGCGGACGATGAAGAGTGAAGCGAAAGAGCGCCGCATTCATCCCGCGTATATGTTTTTTACCGCTTTGAAAATCGTGCGGAATCTGATTCCGGTTCTGGTGGTGGTCGGCATCAACCGGATCGGGGAATGGGGCATCGGCTGGATCTTGGCCGGAGCGGCCGGAGGGTTTGCGCTTCTGATGCTCACCTTGGGCTTGGCCGGCTGGCGGCGGTTCACGTACACGCTGGAAAGCGACCGGCTCGTGATCCGCAAGGGAATCTGGTTCCGCGACGAAAAGAATCTGTATTTCGGCCGCATCCATTCCGTCAATGTCGAGCAGCCGTTTCTGCACCGGCTTCTGGGCGTCGCCCAGGTGAAGCTCGAAACGCCGGGCGGCAAGGAGGAGTCGGACGGGCTGCTGCCCGCGCTGGCGCTCGATGATGCGCGGCGGCTGGCGGAGTGGCTGCGCAGCGACGCGGCCCGGCGCCCGAACGCCCGCGCCGCTGCTCGCGCGTCGGCTGAGGCCGGAAGCGTTCCGGCTGCCGCTGCCGGGCAGGTGGCGGGAGGGGAGACCGACGGAGGTGTTCTTGCGCCCGGGGCTTACGGAGCCGGAATGCCGGCGGATACCGCCGTTCGCGAGGCCGCCGGCCCGGACGCAGCCGGAGCCGGCCCTGCGCTTCCTGCCGCTGAGGGAAGCGCGGGCGCGCCGGAAATTGCCGCCGGCCGCGCAGCCGGGACCGGCGGAGCGGATCAGCCGGTATCCTGCGGCCCTGCTCCCGGAGCTTCGCACTCCGCTCCCGGGCTTGCGCCTGCGGCTTCGGATGCCGCCGCCGCCCCCGGGCTTGCGCCTGCGGCTTCGCATGCCGCCGCCACCCCCGGGCTTGCGCCTGCGGCTTCGCATGCCGCATCCGGTCCCGGGCCCGACGTAGCGGGCGCCAACGCCGCCGATCCCGCGCCGGGCGCCGGCTTCGGTTACCCGGCCGTGCCCGCGCCGGTTACGGCCGAGATCCGCTTTCCGGCCCGGCAGCTGGCTATCGCCGCCATGTCGACGCTTAACCTGGGGCTGGTCGCCGCCTTTTTTGCAGGGGTACTGTCGTTTGCAGACGACGTTTTGCCGGACCGGCTGTATAACCGGCTTTACGAAGGCGCGGTCGGCCTGTTCCACGGCCCGGCGATTCTGCTGTGGATTTCCGCGGCCATCCTGTTTGCCTGGGTGCTGTCGGCCGGGCTATACGTGATCAAATATTACGGCTTCACCGCGCGCCGTCAGGGCGGGGAAATTACGGTTTCCTACGGCTTGCTGGAGAAAAAAACGCATCAGTTCCCGGTTGAGCGCGTACAGGCCGTGGCCGTGAAGGAAGGGCTGCTGCGCCAGCGGCTCGGCCGGGGGCTGGTAGAGCTGGCCGTCCTTTCGTCCAGCAAGCAGGAAAAGATCGCCCTGCACCCGTTCGTCCGAATGTCGGAGCTCTCCGGGCTGCTGGCCGATTTTGTTCCGGCCTTCCGGGCCGCACCGGTGGATGCTTCCCCGCCGCGGCGTGCGTTTGTTTACTTCTGGCGGCTCCCGCTCTTGCTGCTGCTGGCCGCCGTCGGCGCCGTTACCGCGATCTTTGGCTGGAACGGGCTGTGGCTGTCTGCGGCGGCTCCCGCGCTGATGCTCTTCTGCTGGCTGTGCTACCGGGACGAGGGGCTGTCGCTGCGCGAGGGACAGCTGACCGTTCGCACACGGCTGATCGCACGTCACACCTCGTTTATCCGCAGGCCGCAGATCGTATCGCTCCGGGCTACCGGAACCCGGTTTCAGCGCCGCAAAAAACTGCTCACCCTGAAGGCGGTCAATCTGCTCGGGGAAACCTCGTCCGCCGCCTGTCTGGACGAAACCCAAGTCCGGGAGGTCTGGCGCTGGTACAGCCGGGAGGAAAGGGGCGCCTGACCGTTCCCGCTTTCCGGGAAAAATCGCATTTTCCGCCAGGGAATACGGTTTGAGTTTGCTTTGCCGGGTATGCTAAGATGAACAAACAATTAAGCGATGCAAAGGAGGAAGGACAAATGACGAAAAACCGCCGGAAAGCCGTCCGCTGGATTGCGCTCGCCCTGCTTGCCGTCTTTGTCCTTTTCACGACTCCGACGCCTCAGCTTGACGCCAAGCTGAGCGGGGGCAATCCCCCGTCCTTTTCCCATGAAGTCGAATTCACGGTAAAATCCGTCACGCGTTCCCACAATTCCGCCTCTCTGCGCCTGGATGCGGCCGCAGCGCTTTTGCTGCTCCTCTTTGCCATGCTGCCGTGTCTCTATGCGATGCCCGACCGCTCATCAGCGCTGCGGGCCGCCTTCATTCCTTTTATTCACCGCCGGCTAAAACGCCGGCTTCTCATTCCCATTAAATTCACTTCCTTTTTCGTAGCGTAAGCATCTGCTTCCGGACCGGTTCCGCCTATAGGCAGAGCCTGCTTTGTCGTGCCCGCAGGGACGGGCCGGTCACCGGAAAAGCTGCAAACCGCCGGCGATATAGGAAAACCTAGAAGCTCAGGAGGAAAACTAGCATGGATATCCGCGAAACAGACCTGCCCGGCATCGGGAAAAAATTTCAGCTTCACGCCCGGAGCGGCGACAAGCTCGTGATCATCATCCACGATGACGGCCGCCGGGAATGCTATCATTTCGACAACGACGACCCCGACGACAGCATCTCGATGATCTCGCTGGACGACGACGAGTCCCGTCTGGTCGCTTCTATTATCGGAGGAATGGCTTACAAGCCCAAGCAGCTCGATACGGTCCAGGTGGAGCTGGACGACCTGGTCATCGAATGGTATCAGGTGGACCCGAGCTTCAAGTGTGTCGGCAGGACAATCGGCGAGCTCAATGTCCGCCAAAACACCGGGGCCACCATCCTGGCCGCCCTGGAAAAGAACCATACCCGGCAGATCAGCCCGGGTCCCGATTACGTGATCACCGCCGGCTCGACGCTCGTAGTGGCGGGGGAGCGCGCGCAGCAGAAGCTTTTCAAACAGACTTTGGCGAACGGATGTGATGCTTAAGGATGGAGCATGCCGTTTTTGAAGTTGGACTGGCGATTGCCCTTATTGCGCTCGCGGGCTTGCTGTCAAACAAGCTGAAGTTTTCGGTTATCCCGTTCTATATTCTGGTCGGGATGGCGGTAGGCCCGCATGCCCTCAAGTGGGGCATTCTCGATTTGCGCTTTATTACAAGCGCCCCGCTGATCGAATTTTTGGGACGGCTTGGCGTCCTGTTCCTGCTGTTTTATCTCGGTCTTGAATTTTCCGTCGGCCGCCTGATGCGCTCCGGCCGTTCCATCGCGGTCGGCGGAACGATTTACATTCTGATCAACTTTACCCTCGGCTTTTTGTTCGGCTGGCTGAACGGCTTCGCGCTCGCGGAAACGCTGGTCATTGCCGGCATCACCACCATATCCTCCAGCGCCATCGTGGCGAAGGTACTGGTCGACCTGAAACGGACGGCCAATCCTGAAACCGAGATGATCCTCGGGATCATCATGTTCGAGGACGTATTTCTTGCCGTGTACATCTCGATTCTTTCGGGTCTCGTGCTGAGCTCGTCCTCCTCGTTAGGCGGCGTGCTGTTGTCGGCCGGCATTGCGCTCGGCTTTATGCTCGGCGTGCTGATTCTGGGCCGCCTCGCCGTGCCGCTCTTGAACAAGCTGCTGAACATCCGCTCCAACGAGCTCTTTCTCCTGGTCATTTTCGCCATGCTGTTCCTGGTGGCGGGATTCTCCGAAACCATCCACGTCGCCGAAGCGATCGGCGCGCTCCTGGTCGGGCTGGTGCTTGCCGAAACGGAGCATATGAAGCGCATCGAGCATTTGATTTTGCCTTTCCGGGATATCTTCGGCGCAATCTTCTTCTTCAGCTTCGGCCTCACCATCGACCCGACGCAGCTGGGCGGAAGCGCCGTTTGGCTGGCGATCGGCGCGGTGCTGCTGACCATTGCGGGCAACTTCATCGCCGGGATGATGGCCGGCAAGTCCGCCGGTCTCGGCCCCAAGCCGTCCGCCAACATCGGGCTGACGATCGTATCCCGGGGCGAATTCTCGATCATCATGGCGAATCTGGCCAAGGCAGGCGGGCTCGCGGCAATCATTCAGCCGTTTGCGGCGGTGTATGTGCTGATTCTGGCGATACTCGGCCCGCTTTTGACCAAGGAATCAAAGACCGTTTACAAGCTGCTGGATAAGGTGTTCCGGTTTAAAACACCCAAGAAAAAGGCGGTGCCGGAAAAAACGCCCTAAATCCGCCCTGTCCGAAAAAGGCATACGCGTCCCGCGTCAGGAGGGACCGGAAGGCTAGCGCCCCGCATACGGGAAAGCGCCTGACCCGGGAGCGTTCCTCACAAGTCCGGCATTCCGCATCAAAGGAGGAATCCGTGTGAGCGACGAACAAATTTCCCTTCCCTTGCTGCTTCTGGTCGAAGAGGCGGTTCTCGGTCTGATCGGCTGTGTGCTGATCGTGACGGTTTGCGCCTATTTAAACCGCCAGTCGGGGCATACGCGCACTCTGCGTGTTCTGAGCACCCGGCCGGATGAAATATCGGACGCCATCGAGTCGGAGCTGAACCGCAGCGTATGGCCCCCCCGGCGCACGTCCTCGGGACGGCGGCTGGAAGCGTCCCGCCAGCGGCGGGAGGTGGTCTGCATCATTTACCGGCTGGAGCAGAGGAAGGTAATTGACCTGATCAAAGCAAACGACCCCGAGGCGACGATTTCTTTTGGGGAAGATTCTTCCAGGGGAAGACGGTTGTCTTGATTCATCGGGTGAACCAAAGGAAGGCCTCCCGGCTGCTCGCCGCGGAGGCTTTCCTGCTATTGCCGGGCGGCGCGCTACGATTGTGCAGGGAGCGCTTCGTCCGCAGCGTTAGCGTCCGTGCCATCCGGGCTTTGGCACCACCGATAATGAAGCTTGGGACCTTGCTGTCGTTTCAGGGCAGGAGAAAAACTTTTGGCCGCACCGTATCGGTTGCGGCTTTTTTTTCGTTTATAGGGTATGATCGTAAAAAAACGACGGGAGGAATCGCCGATGGCCATGGTGCTATATGCCGTATCGGGCCGCCGCTCCGAGGCCGCCGGAACGGAAATCGCCGGAACGGAGGCAGCGAAACGCCGCTCCGCCGAACCCGACGGTGCCGGACCGGAGGCCGCCGGGCTTGGCGCCGGGACCGAAGCCGGGCTGGCGGAGCTGGTCTGCCGACACCGGGACGCGCTCTTGAAACGCTGCCGTTTTATAACCGGCTCGGAATGGGATGCCGAGGATTTGGTCCAGGAAACCTGGTCGCGGGTTCTGGCGGCCTTCAGACGGGGAACGGCGCGGAGCGAAATCAACCGGGCCTATCTGGAGCGGGTGGCCGCCAACGCCTGGATCGACCGCTGCCGCAAGCCGCGTCCGCCGATGGTGGCATTGGATGAGCGAACCGAGGCATCGGCGGAAACCGTCGATCCGATCGAAACGAAAGCCGCCGTGGAATTTCTGGTGGCCTGTCTGCCGCCCCGGCAGCGGGTGATCCTGCTGCTCATGGACGTGTTCCGCTACACCGCTCCGGAAGCGGCCCGCCTGCTCCGGTCGACCGAAGCGGCGGTGAAGGCCGGGCTGCGGCGCGCCCGGGCCGCGCTGAAGGCGGCCAAGGAAGCGGAGGCCAGGCAGGAAGGAAGCGCCGGACGCGGGCGAAGCGGAGTGGACGAAAGCGTGGTCTACGCCTATCTTCAGGCGTTCCGCCGGCAGGACCCCCTGGCGCTTGCGCTGCTCCTGAACGACAGCGAGGCGCTGGATGTGCTGCCCGCCGTCACCGGACAGCGGCAGCCGGAGCGCCCGGCCGTCCGGACCGCGCCGACGCGGACGGGCAGTCTCCAAGCGGCGGCTTGATTCCATTTTCATGAAGGAGGAACCCCCGATGAGCATTCCGATTCCCTATGTAGTGGAGCAGACTGGCCGCGGCGAGCGTTCGTATGACATTTATTCGCGGCTGCTGAAGGACCGCATTGTCTTTTTGGGCTCCGAGATCAACGACCAGGTCGCCAACAGCATCATCGCGCAGCTGCTTTTCCTGACGGCGGAAGACCCGGAGAAGGACATCAGCCTTTACATCAACAGTCCGGGAGGCTCGACCTCGGCGGGGCTGGCGATTTATGACACGATGCAATTCGTGAAGCCGGACGTGCAAACCATCTGCACCGGTCTGGCGGCTTCGTTCGGAGCGATTTTGCTGCTGGCGGGCGCAAAAGGAAAACGCTTCGCGCTCCCGAACAGCGAGGTTATGCTGCATCAGCCGCACGGCGGCACGCAGGGGCAGGCGAGCGATATCGCGATCAGCGCCAAGCGAATTATCCGGGTTCGGGAAACGCTGAACCGGATCATCTCGGAACGGACCGGCCAGCCGCTCGACAAGGTCGAGCGGGACGTGGACCGCGACTTTTTCCTCTCCGGCGACGAAGCGGTGGCCTACGGAATCGTAGACAAGGTAATCCGCGCGGCGGACGGAGCGGCTTGACGGGGATTGCCCGGGCTGCGCGCACCCGGATGAGGAAGCATGGAGCATCAATCAAAATTGGGGGGATAAGCAATGAAGCTTCTGATATTGGGCGGAACGGTTTTTCTCGGCCGTCATCTGACAGAAGCGGCGCTGAAACGCGGACACGAGGTGACGCTGTTTAACCGGGGGACGAAGCCGTCCCCCTTTCCCGAGGCGGTGGAGAACCTCCGGGGAGACCGCGATGGCGGACTGGATGCGCTGGCAGGCCGCCGCTGGGACGCCGTGATCGACACGAGCGGCTACCTCCCCCGCCTGGTCCGGCAATCGGCGGAGCGGTTGGCTGAAGCGGCGGACCATTATACGTTTGTTTCTAGCATTTCGGTTTATGCCGACTTCAGCAAGCCCGGCTTGACGGAAGAGGCGGATGTCGCGAAGCTGGAGGACGAAACGGCCGAGGAGCGGACGGGCGAAACCTACGGGCCGTTAAAAGCGCTCTGCGAGCAGGCGGCGGAGCAGGCGATGCCGGGCCGCACCTTGATCGTCCGGCCGGGCTTGATCGTCGGCCCGGACGACCCGACGGACCGCTTTACCTATTGGCCGTCCCGCATCGCGGCCGGAGGAGAGGTGCTTGCGCCGGGGCAGCCGGACAGCCCCGTCCAGTTCATCGACGTCCGCGATTTGGCGGAGTGGATGATCCGCATGGCGGAGGACCGGGAGACGGGCGTTTTCCATGCCACGGGTCCCCGGGAGACGCTGACCCTGGGCGGCTTGCTGGAATCGGCGCGGGATGCCGTCGGCTCGGACGCTGTGTTCACCTGGGTGGAGGAGCGTTTTCTGGCCGAACAAGGCGTCGGCTATTGGATGGAGCTGCCGCTCTGGATTCCGTCGGGCGAGTCCATGGACGGCTTCCAGACCGTCGACATTTCCAAGGCCCTGCATGCCGGACTCGCCTTTCGCCCGCTGGCCGAGACGGTGCGGGACACGCTCGAATGGAGCCGGACGCGCCCGGCCGATTGGGCGTGGAAGGCGGGCCTCGCCCCGGCCCGGGAAGCCGGGGTGCTGGCGAATTGGCGCAAAGGGTAGTGATGGCGGATTGCCATGCGGTGCGGGATAGGCGCAAAGAGCCGGGCGATGCCGGATCGAGCGTGAAGCGGAACGTATTTGAAGCGCAATAACAAAAACCGGTCCGGCAAGGAACTCCTTGTCCAGGCCGGTTTTTGTTATTGCGGAATCATACCCCGGCTGCCTCGTGGAGACACGGCAGGGCCGCCCCTGATCCTTGCCGGGATAGCGGGCCGGCCGACCGGCAGTGTGAAGGGCTCTGCGCCTGCGGCGGCGGTCCCTCCCGTGGCGCAGCAGTTGCAGGAGGGGATAGGAAAGTCGAATTTTAATGAAAATGATATGATTTTAGAGGAATTTGTCGATTGTGGACGAACTTTGTTACGATTGAAAAAGGATAAAATTCAGGAGGACAGCATGAGGATACAGAAGCTTGGCATTCCACTGGAAGGATTTGCGGAGTTCAGCCGGACCGCGGCAGCGGAAGGCGCCGTTTTGCTGAAAAATGTAGGGCAGGTTTTGCCGCTTAAGCAAGGCGACCGGGTTTCGGTTTTCGGCCGGACGCAAATCCATTATTACCGCAGCGGCACGGGGTCTGGCGGAAGCGTTAATTTGGCCTATTCGACAAATCTGCTGGACGGGCTGCGGGGAAAAACGGGCATCGAAGTGAACGAAGAACTGGCTTCCGTGTACGAGGCATGGATCAAAAACAACCCGTTTGACAAGGGCGACGGCGGCTGGGCTTCGGAGCCCTGGCACCAAAAGGAAATGCCCTTGACCGAAGAGCTTGTTGCGGAGGCGAGGAAGAAATCCGGCAAAGCCGTCGTGGTCATCGGCCGCACGGCCGGGGAAGACCAGGACAACGAAGACAAACCGGGCAGCTACCGGATCACCGAGGATGAACGGGCGATGCTCCGCACGGTTACCGCCTTTTTTGAGCAAACCGTCGTGGTGTTGAATGTATCCAATATCATCGACATGAGCTGGGTGCGGGATGAAGGCTGCACCCATCCGGTCCCCGGCATTGTCTATGCCTGGCAGGGCGGGATGGAGGGCGGCAACGCTATTGCCGATGTGCTTGCCGGGGACGTTACGCCAAGCGGCAAGCTGACGGATACCATCGCTTCTTCCATCGAAGATTACCCGTCGACCGAAAACTACGGAAACCGGCACCAAAACGTGTACCGGGAAGACGTTTATGTCGGCTACCGGTTTTTTGAAACCTTTTGCCCGGAGAAAGTGCTGTTTCCTTTTGGTTTCGGGCTCTCTTATACGGACTTTCGCCTGGAGGCGGAGGAGGCCAGGACGGACGAAACCGGCGGCCGTGTTTATATTGAGCTTGCGGTCAAGGTGACGAATACCGGCGCCGTCTACTCCGGCAAGGAAGTGGTGCAGCTCTATTACGAAGCGCCGCAGGGCAAGCTGGGCAAACCGGCCCGGTCTCTCGCAGCCTTCGGGAAAACCGGCGTTCTGCAGCCAGGGCAGTCGGAGCGGCTTATTCTCCGCTTCCCCGCGGACCGGATGGCGTCCTATGACGACGCCGGGGCCACCGGATTTGCCTCCGCCTACGTCTTGGAAGCAGGGATTTACCGGTTCTATGCAGGCAGCAGCGTCCGGGAAGCGGTCCCCGTCCGGGTAGCGGGACAAGTCGGTTACATAGTGGAAGCCACCCGGGTTATCGAGCAGCTGGAGGAAGCGCTTGCCCCGACGGAAGCTTTCACTCGAATGAAGCCCGGCGCGCGCAAGGAAGACGGCACCTACGAGCTGGTCTTTGAGGAGGTTCCGAAGCGGAAGCTTTCACTGGCCGAGCGGATCGAATCCCGGCTGCCCGCCGCGCTGGACCCAACCGGCGACCGGGGATGGAAGCTGGAGGATGTCCATGCGGGCTCGGTGGAGCTGGAAGCCTTTATCGCCCAACTGAGCGACGAGGAGATGGCTGCTCTGGTCCGGGGAGAGGGCATGAGCAGCCCGCTGGTAACGCCCGGAACCGCTTCCGCGTTTGGCGGCGTCAGCGAAGCGCTGGCCCGCTACGGCATTCCCGTGGCCTGTACGGCCGACGGTCCCTCCGGCATCCGCATGGACAGCGGGCATCAGTCCACCCAGATTCCGATCGGAACGCTGCTTGCCGCCACCTGGAACACCGCGCTGGTGGAAGAGCTCTACCGGCTGGAAGGGCAAGAGATGCTTCGCAATCGCATTGATGTCCTCCTCGGGCCGGGGCTCAATATCCGGCGCAGCCCACTGAACGGGCGGAACTTTGAGTATTATTCCGAGGACCCGCTGATTACGGGTGAATTTGCGGCGGCCTGCGCGCGCGGAATTCGCAAAAGCGGCGCGCATGCGACGCTGAAGCACTTTGCCTGCAACAATCAGGAAAAATACCGGCATGAGGTGAACGCCGTCGTCTCGGAGAGAGCGCTCCGGGAAATTTACCTGAAAGGGTTTGAGATCGCTGTGAAAGAAGGCGGAGCGGCTTGCGTTATGACCGCCTACAACCCGATCAACGGCCACTGGTCGGCGTCCTGCTACGACCTCAACACGACCATTTTGCGCAAAGAATGGGGATTTGAAGGGATTGTCATGACGGACTGGTGGGCCAAAATGAATGATACAGCGCACGGCGGCTCCGAAAGCGTCCAGTTCACCAACTTCATGCTCCGCGCCCAAAACGATTTGTACATGGTCGTCAACAACTACGGGGCGGAAATCAACTCCTCCGGCGACAATACCCTCGCTTCTCTGGCGGAAGGAACGCTGACCCGCGGGGAGCTGCAGCGGAGCGCGATGAACATTTGCCGGTTCCTGATGAACACGCCTGTGTTCGCAAGCAGGGAGGAGCGGGAGCAGGACGTGCTCCGGTTCGCGGCAAATCCCTCGCTCCTGCCGCACGCCGAGGAAGCGCAAGTGTTGTCGGAGAGCTCCCGGGTGAAGCCGTCCGCCTCCGGCCCGGCCTATATCCGGGTGAAGGAGTCCGGGGAGTACCGCGTATATGTGCAGCTTATGTCCGCTGACAACAACTGGGCGCAAAGCGCCTGCAACGTCACGTTGAACGGCGAGCGGATGGTTACCGTTCTCACCAGCGGCACCGAAGGCCGGTGGGTCCGCCAAAAGCTGGCCAAAATCGGCCTCGAAAACGGATGTTATGAAATGAAGCTTGACTTCATCAAGCCGGGTCTTGAAATCGGCTGGATCGAATTTGTTCGGGAATAGAAAATCGGCGAGCAATAAAACAACCGGCCGAAGGGGAACCCCTGACGCCGGTTGTTTTTGGTGGTGGGATAGGATTGCCGCCCGGCACCGCTCCTTCGCCGTTGCTGGTGAAAGTTGCGCGCATGAAACGAATTGGAAAGGCCCAAACTTTCTTGCCCCCTGATAAGAGTCCCGCCGGCAGGCAATACTGTTTCTCTAGACCCACCCGATTTTGATGGGATACACTAAACGTATTCGATTTTGGAGGGGTTTTGCGCGTGGATACCTACAGCGATATCCGCCAGGGAGAAAAAGGGGCCTGGCTCAGCATCGGAGCCTACATACTCCTGTCGGCGGTCAAATTGTTTATCGGCCATACGGCGGGCTCCGAAGCCCTGTCGGCGGACGGTTTGAATAACGCGACCGACATCGTCGCTTCGGTGGCGGTGCTGATTGGGCTTCGCATTTCCCGCAAGCCGCCGGACCCGGAGCACCGCTACGGCCATTTCCGGGCGGAAACGGTGGCCGCGCTGACGGCTTCTTTTATCATGTTCATGGTCGGGATCGGCGTGCTTTATCAAGCGGTGTTTTCCTTTACGGCCCGTTCCGTTTCGGCCCCGGACTGGCTCGCGGCCTGGGCGGCGTTCGGCTGCGCCGCCGTGATGCTGATGGTGTACCGGTACAACGCCGTTCTGGCCAAACGGATCGGCAGCCGGGCGCTGCAGGCGGCGGCTCAGGACAACCGGTCCGACGCCTTTGTCAGCATCGGGGCCTTTGTGGGCATCGCGGGCTCCCAATTCGGGCTGCCCTGGCTCGACCCGTTGGCCGCGATTACAGTGGGCGCGATCATCTGCAAAACCGCCTGGTCCATTTTCCGGGACGCTTCGATCAACCTGACCGACGGGTTTGAAGAAGCGGAGCTCGACGAGATGAAAAAAACGGTGGAGCAAACCCCTGGCGTTCTGGAGCTCCTGGACATGAAGGCCCGGCAGCACGGAAACCGGGTGCTCGTCGACGTGACGGTGGCGGTCCATCATGAATTGTCGGTGGTGGAAGGCCACAAGATTACGGAGGACATCGAAGAACGAATGCGCGTCCGCCACCGGATTTCCCATGTTCATGTGCACATTGAGCCTTTGCTGCTTTAACCGGACCGATGCCGCCAAAAATCGGATACGCGAAAATGGACATAAAACAAACCTGCGGGCAACCGCAGGTTTGTTTGCTGTGCTGCAAAAGGCGCCGGGCACTTATTCGCGGAATTCCGCTTTCGGGCAGCGGACTTTCAGCGCGCGCACGAAAGTCTCCTTGTCCCGGGGAGAAATATAAACGAGCCCCCAGCGGTCGTAACGGATCTCGAGCCGGTCGAGCGAAAGGGCCATGCTGGAAAGCGCCGTGCGGCTGGACGCCACCCGGGTAATCCGGTCGAAGGGAAGGACCATCCGGATCGGCCCGCTCCGTATGACGAGCGCATCGTCCTTCAGCAGGTAGCGCGTGGCGGTCCAAATCCAGACGATCAGACCGGCGATCAGCGCAAGCGCTGCGGCAAAAAGCAGCCAGCCGAACGAAAGAGACTCTGCCCACAAGACGGATACGGCCGCTGCAAGCAGAACGCCCCCGCCGGACAAAAGCAGGACGGAAAGCCAAAGATCCCGTTTGGACGGATAAACCATGCCGGTTCGCCTCCTTTCATAGATGATTTTAGGGGATGCAAGCAGGAAAAGGCGTTTTCGGTTCGCATTACTTCTGAAGCTGCAGTTCTTTTTTTAATTGGCTGATCCGCCCCTGGCTGATGCCGAGGAGAACGGCCAGCTCCTTTTGGCTGGCATGCGGGTTATCGAGAAAAGCCTGCTTGAGACGCGCCAGCATCTCGGTCGTTTTGGTCCGTTTGCCGCCGGGCTGGGGCAGAGGAACGGTTCGCTCGGGAACGGGCCGGGCCGGATCGTTCATCGCGGTGCGGAGCTCCTGCAGACAACCGGCGCAAATAAACTGTTCGCTGTAGTACGTGACATTCTCCATCGTCCGGCAGAAGGTGCATTCCGTCGTTTTGTACTTCCGCATAACGATCATGTTGGTGTTGGTGACAAAGAACTCCAGCGGATCGCCGATCTCAATGTTTCTTGTCGAGCGGATTTCTGTCGGAATCACGATGCGGCCCAGGCTGTCAAGGTTGCGTATCATTCCGGTGTCCTTCATGACAGGTCCCCCTTTACTAGAATAACAGCGTTAGATTTACTATAACAGAACTTACATAATTTGAGAATATGGACTTTATAGAGCAAAAAAAGCGCAGAAGTTCCCGTCGGCATGGCTTGGAAGAGGCGAGGGGGTGGTAAAGGCAAAGGAAGAAAAGTTTCAGTAAAAAAGACGGATGCCATTTTTTGACGGCGTGTACTTTTTGATGGGGGACGACGTGGTTGGACCGGTAAGCTTCGGATGAAAACAGCAGGCAAAACATCGGCGGGAGAGCTTTTGCGGTGGTGGTTAACGGGCCTTTTTCAAAGAAAACAACAATGCGATAGAATTGGAAACGCTTTTCCAGATAAGGTTAAAAGTTATTTTATAATCATTATTGATTTGCGGCGAAAGGTGTGATAAATTAGCAATAATTAACTTACACGAGACGAGAATAATCTGCTGCTGGCCATTCGTTGGAGCCGGAATCGCAAGTATTCGATAACCTGAAAAGGCAAACCATTCGAAAGAGTGGGACGCAAAGTCTGAGTCTTCGGCGGGTGTACGCCCGCCATGATCGTTCGACTGCCATGGATCTTGGATCCCGGCAGTCTTTTTTTATGCATAGATTCATAGTGTGGGTAGAAAGAGGAGAATCCGGGATGAAAAAAAGAAAATGGGCAAAGTCGTCGCTTGTTGGGGCATTGGCGTTTCTTTTGGTATTCGGCCGCACCGCATGGGCCTCGCCGGAGGTTATGCCTTATGTTCCGACGCCGGTTCTGGGGATCGCCGGCAACTTTAATGCGTTTGTGTTTGGGGATTTTACGCAACAGTATGAGCAAATCCATGGCCGTTTGGCAGCGGCCGGCAATGTTTCACTTACCGGGTATACGGTGGCGCTGGACCTTCCGGCAACCGGCGATGTTTTGGTGGCGGGCAAGGACCTGAGCTTTTATGGCGGAACCGTCCGCGGAACCGCTGTGTACGGAGGAGCTTTACACGCTTCCGGCACCACCGATTTCAAAGAGCCTCCGCGCAAGGACAGCCCGATTGACTTCGCCGCCGAAGAGCAGTTTCTCCTTGCAAAGTCGGCTCAACTGGCGGCGTTGAAGGCGGACGGCAAAGCCGAAAACAACGGCTACGGGCAGTTCACGCTTAACGCGCCTAATGCATTTAACGTCCTTGTAATGACCGCCGAGGATTGGGCGAAGGCGAATTTCATGACGATCAATCTTGCCGGAAACGGCACGTTGATTGTTAATGTGCCGGGAAGCCGAGTCAACATTTCGAGCTTTCAAATGAAATGCACCAATACGCAAAACGTGTTGTTTAACTTCTACGAGGCAACCTCTGTGAATATTGGCAGTATGACGGTCACCGGGACCATTTTGGCCCCCAAGGCACATGTTTCCTATCAGAGCGGTGAATTACACGGAACCTTGATTTCAAAAGGCTTTAGCGGAAATGTCGAGATGCATCATTATCCGTATACGGGAACGGTGCCGCCGGAGGAAACGCCGACACCGACGCCCAGCGTAAGCCCGAGCGAGTCGCCGAGCGTGAGCCCGAGCGAGTCGCCGAGCG
>NZ_JCAPET010000050.1:0-34192 GCF_059735245.1 Gorillibacterium sp. sgz306347 | reverse complement strand
TCCGAAAAGTTGATGCTTTGCTCATTGCTTAAACACTTGCGTGTTCATATGTCATGTTTTTGCGCCATCCAAGGATGGACGCATCGGCATGTCATTTCCTCGATTTTTGTTCAGTTTTCAAAGAACTTCTTTCGCTGCGTCGGCTTACAAACTATAAAATTTGTTTCGCCGTCACAAGAATATATCTTATCAGGTTCTTCTCAGAAAAGCAATAAGTTTTTTTCACCCGATCGCCCGCGTTCAAGGGGCGACTACCAATATAACGCGCCCGGTAAAAAAGAGCAAGCAGAAAATTAAGGATGCCGCTTGCCGCTGCAAACAATGAAAACGCCGGACCGCTCTTTTGGGAAAAGAGCTTGTCCGGCGCTGCCGAAAGAACATTATGCCTGGTGAACCATCTCTTTGTTCTTGCTTGCGTTTTTCTTCGACTGGCCGCGGAAATAACCGAGCGCCACAACGGCAATAATACATACAGCGATAAATATCCACTGCCCGATCCCGTGGGAAATCGTCAGCTTCTCAAAGAAATGCTCTTGCGTGATCATGTGCGCAGCCGTATAAGAAATGATCGCGGCCCCCACATACAGAATCCAGGGGAACCGGTCCATCAGCTTGATAAAGAGCGTGCTTCCCCAAACCACAATCGGTATGCTGATCAAAAGACCGATAATGACCAGCTCCCAGCTTTCCTGGGATGCGCCGGCTACGGCGAGCACATTGTCGATCCCCATCGCCGCGTCCGCCATGATGATGGTCCCTACAGCCGCCCAAACCGAATCCTTCGCCTTGATCTCATGATCCTCTTTGCCAAGCATCAGCTTGTAGCCGATCCACAAAAGCAGCAGCCCGCCTACCAGGTGCAGACCCGGAAGCGCAAGAAGCCATGTGACGGCCAACGTCGCGGCCACCCGGATGACAACCGCCCCGGCGGTCCCCATGAGAATAACGTTCTTCTGCATTTTCTTCGGCACATTCCGCGCCGCCATCCCGATAACAATCGCGTTATCGCCGCCCAGCACCAGGTCCATCAGCACGATGTTTAGCAGAGCCACAAAAAACTCCATCGAAAAAAATTCCAAGCCAATCGCTTCCCCTCGGATAGTTGTGCGGCACAAAAGGTCAAAAAGAAAAGACCCTTACCGTGACCGGCAAAGGTCTTGCTCACAACGTCAGTTGCCGATAAAACCGGGATGCGTGCATCCGTTTTGACGATTTTATCGTACCAAGCTACTCCCCTTATGCATACTACTAATTATAAATGCAAGAGAATGGAAGGTCAATATAAACCGTGGTTCCCGGAAAAGTTTCCTTGCGGGAGCCGCGGTTTTTTGCGCTCTTCCCTTTTTATATGAAGAGTGTTCCTGGAGGGCCGCGAAAAGGCTTCTTTTGGCCGGTAACGGCGTTGTTCAGATTTTGTCTATGTGCCGGGAGTACGATGGGGAGCGGAGCAAAAAACCAAGGAATGGGGGCTTTGCCGGCAAACAGCCAACGAGTCGGTTCAAAAGAGATTGCACGTTGCCACAATTCATGAGAGGAGTAACCATTCGCATGCAAAAAAGGATCAGCACATGCTTAATCGCCCTGCTTCTCGTCATTCACTTTATGCCGGTTTTCGGCACTCTGACGACAGCAACCGCGGCGGAGATCAATGAGAATTTGATTAAAAGCGTTCAACTTACGGTAAAGGACGGCTCGGGCCACACGGTGACCGAAGCAACGTATGAACAGGGGGCAGCTGTCCAGCTGGACTTTATCTGGGCTCTGGAAAACGGGCACGGCTACGGAAACGGCGATACCTTCGTATTCGATCTGCTGCCGGCCGACAAGTTTGTTCTTTTTAACAATGTACAAGGGCAGCTGCTCACCGAGGACAGCGAAAGTGTCGGCACGTTTGTGGTCGACAAAGATACCCGGAAAGTAACCATGACCTTTAACGAGCTTATCAGCCAGTACGATGAGGTGCATGGAACCCTTACCCTGAACACGCGCTTTGACAAGCAAAAGATTACCGGCAGTCTGGAGCAAACAATCAAATTCCCGATCCGCGGGGGCGAGCAGACCGTTACCCTTGTCTTTAAACCGGATGTCAGCTCCGCTATCGATAAATCGGGGACGCCGGATCGGCCGCTGAATGCAGACCGGATCAATTGGACGGTAAATGCAAATAAAAAACTCGAGACCGTCGTAGCGGCAGCCGTATACGATTCCATTCCGGACGGGCTTCGCTATATGGATGGTACCCTGGAGGTTTCCCGGCTGAACGTCAAACTGGACGGCTCCGTCACGGTCGGCGCACCGGTCTCTCCCTCCGAATACACCGTGAAGCTTTCGGACGACGGCCGTGAGCTGCAAGTGAACTTTTTGGCGGCCAGCATATCCGACGCTTATCAGCTGCGTTATGCAACGGAAGTGCTGAGCGGCACCCGGTTTACCAACAACGCGACGTTTAGAGGAGAGCAGCATGCCCCCGTTTCTGCCAGCGCAACCGTGACGGTTTCGAACGGCGAGCCGCTGAAAAAACGGTCTGCAGCCTATGACCCGGCAACCCAGACCATTGGCTGGGAAATCCAGTACAATTACGGGGAACAACCGGTGTCACGGGAAAACGCGGTTTTGACGGACCGTTTTACCGGTACGCAGCAGTTGGCCGGAACGCCGAAAGTGTATGAGGTCACCTTCGACGGTGCCGGAAAGGCGGTCAAGGGCGCGGAGATCACCGCTTTTACCGTAACCCCGCTCCCTGCGGAAGACGGAAAGGCCGGTTTCACGCTGCAATTCCAATCGGACATCGACGCAGCTTACCTTATCCAGTACAGCACAAAAGCGGCTTCTCCGGTCTATAAAGACGCCAGCGTGACCAATACCGTCACAGCGAGCGTGTACAGCTCCAGCGACTCGCGTTCCATCCAGCAGTTGTTTGCCAAAAAGACCAAAACAGGCGAAAACTACGCCGAAAAGAAAGTGTTTTGGCGCATTGCCCTGAACGGCAACAAGCATGCCATGAACACGGTGAAAATCACGGACCGCTTCCCGAACGGCGGACTGGAGTTCGTGCCAGGGTCCCTGGTGGTCCGGGATGAAGCCAATGCCGTTGTCCCCGACACGGAATACAAGCTCATTCCGGCCGACGACAACAAGCAAGGCTTCGAGCTGCAGTTTCTTCACCAATTGAACGGGCCTTATGTCATTACGTACGAAACCCGGTACAGCATGGATTGGATTACCGGAACCGATAAAACCATGCCCAACCAGGCCGTGGTGACCTGGATTTCGGCCGAAGACGGGGAATCCCGCACCATTACGACCGAAGACAAGTTCGATCCGAATCCTTATGCCAAAAACAACGGGTACAAAGCTGGGACCTACAACCCGCAAACGAAGGAAGTCACTTGGTCGGTAGGGGTCAATTACAACGCCAAGCCGGTCGTTTCGCCAAAAGTGGAGGATGTGCTCCTGCAGGGACAAAAGCTGGACCGGCAATCGATTCGGGTCTATGAGTGGCTGGTTGCCGAAGACGGAAGCGTCACGGCGGGGGACGAGGTGGACCCGGCGGATTATGCCGTGACCCATGACGATGCCGCCGACCGGTTTACGCTCTCTTTTAAACAGCCGATCGACCGTCCTTATCTCTTGACGTTCCTAACAAGTCTCGATGGGAATTTGATTGATCCCAAGGTGGAAAACACCGCTGTTCTCATGGACGGCACAAAGGCGGTTTCGGAATTCTTGCACGCTTCCGTTACCATCCCGAACGGCGGAGAGTACGTTGACAAGTCCGGCAAGCAAAACGGAGACTTCCTTGAATGGAGCCTTGTGATCAACGAAGGCCAGTCCTATGTAGCCGACGCGGAAATTATTGACACGCCAAGCGCCAACCAGATTCTTCTGCCGGACACCATCGTTCTGTACCGCACGACGGTTTCTGCAGACGGCACGGTTTCGAAGGGCACCGCAGTTCCGGCCGATGGCGTATACAGCGTCCTTTTGAACCAAAGCGGGAATGCGAACGGATTTACGCTGCGTTTTGCGGATGACATTGCCGAAGCGTACATTCTGGAATACCGGACGCTCATAAACGCCGAGGACGGCGAAAAAGCAACCAATCATGTGAAGTTCGCTGGCAGCAACGTCCAGACCGTAACCCGGGAAACGACAGAAGAAGTAATCGTCGGTGTATCATCCGGCTCGGGAAGCGGCAGCGGAATTCGGGGAGAGCTCACCGTCATCAAAACCGACCGGGACAACACTTCGGTGCTTTTGCCAGGGGCCGAATTCGAGCTCGTACGTAAGCTGAACAACGGTTCCCTGGTTACGATCAATACACTGATCACGGACGAGAACGGCAAAGCGGTGTTTACAAAGCTGTTGGCCGGACAGTACATTTTGAAAGAAAAAGGAGCGCCGGACGGATATGAGCTTGACTTCAAGGACTATACGTTCCAGATCAGCTCGTCCGCGCTGAACCAAAACGTGACGGTAACAAACAAGAAAACGGAGACGCCGACGCCTTCGGGGTCGCCTGTAACCTCTCCGACCCCGACGCCCTCGGAGTCACCTGTAACTTCTCCGTCGCCGTCTGCGACGCCTTCGGAGTCGCCTGCAACCTCTCCGTCGCCGTCCGCGACGCCTTCGGAGTCGCCTGCAACCTCTCCGTCGCCGTCCGCAACGCCTTCGGAGTCGCCTGCAACTTCTCCGTCGCCGTCCACAACGCCTTCGGAGTCGCCTGCAACTTCTCCGTCGCCGTCTGCGACGCCTGCGGAGCCGCCTGCAGCCTCTCCGTCGCCAACGCCGCTGCCGGATGAGATTATAACGTCGGAGGATACGCCCAAAGGGGGCGTGGTTCCCGTTCCTGACGGGGCGACCCCCGGCATCGGGCAGCCGCCCAAGCATGGAAGCGTCACGGTCGACGACAGCGGAAAATGGACCTACACGCCGGACCCGGGCTATTCGGGCAAAGACAGCTTTACTCTTGTTGTCACCAAGCCCGACGGGGAAGAAGAGGAGTTTTACATCGACGTGACCGTCACGCCTTTGGGCGGTCTGGAAATCCCTCCTGGCGGCCTGGAGACTCTCCCGCAAACGGGCGAATCCGGCAGCCTGCTCTTCCTATGGGCGGGGGCTCTGTTGATGGTCAGCGGCGCTGCCGGCCTGTTCCTGCTGCGCCGCAAGCGAATGGAAAGCCGGAAGCTGCCCTGACGGATTTCGGTAATAAAAAAAGCGCATAACAAAAAAGCCGTCGAGCTTGTCTCGGCAGCCGGAGAAACCGGGCGCTGGCCCGGTTTCTTTTTTATTGTTGTCCGACCCTTGCCCCTTCGGAGGGATCGGCTTTCTTCTCGCTCCACTGTGTATACCATTCCTGAATCGGCTCGGGCAGGCCGATGCCCAGCTCCTGCCGGAAGGCGTCGTCGGCTTCCCGGAATTGCTCTTCTACGGCGACCCGGTTTCCCAGCCGGGCATAGGTTTGCATAAGGCCCAAATGCGCCTCTTCACTGTAGGGGAAGCGCTGGACAATGCGCTGGTAGCCGGCGGCCGCTTCCGCCAGCATGCCCGCCTGAGCATAAAACCCGGCCAATTGTCCCGCGTGGTCCAGCCATAAAGCCGAAAGCCGCTGACGCTCCCCCTCCGCCCACCGATAGTCCCCGCTTGCGAAGTAGTCGCCGGTGTAGAGGTCGGATACCGCCTGATGGCGGGAAACGGACTCCCGCACAATCGCGCCGAGCTGCCGGAGGCCATTTTCAAACTCCTCCACGTCAATCGCTACCTGGCGGGCATCCAGCGTATAGCCTTCCCCCCCGCTTATGTTGCGGATGTCGATGTCCACCTTCGCTTCCCTCAGGCACCGCCGGACGTGATAGATGGTGGTGTACAAGGTCGTCGAAGCTTTTTTGAAATCCTGATCGGGCCAAAGCTCATGCAGGAGTGTATCCCGGCTGACAAACCGCCCCCGGTAATGCAGCAGAAAAGCAAATAATTCCTGCGCTTTCGACGTGCGCCACCGGAAGCCCGGAGCGCCTTCCGTCCGGCGGCCTCCGCTGTCCAGCCGCAAGGCCTCAAAGCAGCAAATTCTGGCGGGACCCTGCGGGGACGAAGACCCGCCTCCGTTTTCCGGATGCCGGGCCATCAGCCGGGCGACGGTTTTGGCAAGCCGCCCGCGTTCCACCGGCTTCAGGACATAGTCGAGGGCGTTCAGTTCAAACGCTTCGACCGCATATTGGTCATAAGCCGTCACAAAAACGATATCGGCGTCCGGGCAGGCCTGCTGAAGCAGTTCCGCCGCTTGCAAGCCGTTCATCTCCGGCATGGATATATCGAGGAAAATGACATCGGGCTGGCTTTGCAGAGCCGCCTGGAGTCCTTCCCCGGGATCCAGGTGCCCTTCCGCTTTCCCCACGCCGGGCAAGGCGAGAAGCAGTTTTTCCAAATGCTGCAGGGCCAGCCGTTCGTCGTCGATAAGCAAAGCACGAATCATTTTATCCCCTCCCGGACCGCCGAAGGTCCATCCTGCACCAAGCCGTCTACCCGGCCGGCAGCCGTGCGCCATCCGGCCGGTTATCCCGCTCGTCTTCCGCCCCGTCCGGAGAAGGGACGCGGAAGGAAACGCGGGTTCCGGCGTCCTTCTGACTGGAAATCGAAAGCCCCCGGCCGAATAACCGAAGAAGCCGCTGATGGGTGTTCCGAAGGCCGATTCCGCGTCCTTTTTGCTCCGTTTCCGGGACGAGCAAGCGTGCCGTTTCCTCGCGGTCCATTCCAACCCCGTCATCCTCCACGGCAATCTCGATATCCGATCCGCAGGCAGCGATCGACAGCGTTACAGCGCCTCCCCGGCTTCGGCTAAGCACGCCATGGCGGACCGCATTTTCCATGAGGGGCTGGATGCTGAGCGGGGGAATCGGCAGACGCGGGTCGACGGACGGGTCGACGTTAACGCGGACTTCAAGCCGATTTTCGAACCTCTCTTTTTCAATATAAAGGTAGGCGCGCACCAAATCCAGCTCCTGTTCCAGGGGCACCATCCGTTCGGTGCTCCAGAAAGCAAAGCTGATTCTCAAATACTCGTTGAAGGCTTCGATTAACCCTCTCATCCGGTTATGGTCGATGTCGCTTAAAGCGGTAATCGAGTTGAGCGTATTAAACAGAAAATGCGGCTGAATCTGCGCCTGCAAGTAGGCGGCTTCCATGCGCAGCCGGTCTTCCGCCGACCTCCTCGTTTCCATCAGCGCCTTGACCCGGTACTTCAGCTCCGTGGCATCCACCGGCTTGGCGACATAATCGTTGGCTCCGGCTAAAAAACCGGTATAGATGTCCTCATGCCGGGTCCGGGCGGTCAGAAGCAAAACCGGAAGCTCGGACATCGAAAACCGGCTGCGGATCCGCTTGGTCAGCTCGTAGCCGGACATGGCCGGCATCATGACATCCGCTATCACGAGGTCCCACGGGCCTTCATTCAGCCTGGCCAGCGCCTCGCCGCCGCTTGTGACCGCTTCAACCCGATAGGCCTCCGGCTCCAGAAGCCCGGCCAGCACCCTCAAATTGACCGGATCGTCGTCCACCGCCAGAACGCGGCCAAACGGTGCAGGGCCGCCCGGTTCCGGCGGGAACGTCTTCTTGCCGTCATCCTTTCGGTCGCCCTGCACAGGAGCGGGACGCTGGAGCCCGGCCTCACCCTCAGTCGCATCCGCGCCTGCTTTTTCTTCCGGCTTGGCGCCTTCCGCGAGCGGAAGCGTGAGCGTAAAGGTCGTTCCCCGGCCCGGAACCGACCGCACCTCCAAATCGCCGCCGTGCAGCTCGGCCAAGGTTTTGCTGATGTCGAGTCCGAGCCCGATTCCGCCGGCGGCCGGCGAACGGGCGGGATCGCCCTGCCGATAGGCTTTGAAAATTTCCGGCTGGACGGCCGGGTCGATGCCGATCCCGGTGTCCGTCACATGCACCCGGGCGGAGCTTTTGCCCCTTTCCGCCTGAAGCACGATGCTTCCCTCCGGGGTAAACTTGATCGCATTATGGACCAGATTGAACAAAATCTGGGTGACCCGCTGTTCGTCTGCGTAAACAGGCGGAAAATCGGACGGAATGTCCAGCACCAGCTCCACCGGCTTGTCCGCCGTCAGGTAGCGGAGCATGTCCAGCACGCCGGAAGCGACCGCCTGCACCCGGACCTCCTCCCGCCTCAGCACAATGCCCTTCTCCTTCAGCTGCGCCGCATCAAGAAGGTCATTGAGCAGAAACGACATGCGCCGCCCCACCCGGGTCAAAAGCGCAAGGTCCTGCCGGCTTTGCTCCGTGAGGCTGCCCGCTTCCCGTCCGATGACATTTTCCGCCATGGCCAGAATGCCATGCAGCGGCGTCCGCAGTTCATGGGAGGTATTCGCCAGGAACTCGTCCTTCTTCCGGTCCTCCTGGCGGAGCTCTTCGACCAACTGCGCTCTTTGCTCAACAGCCTGAATGTAATTGCGGAACCAGAACGCGCCGAAGCCGAGCAGCGCAAACAGCATGTCATACGGATAAAAGACCGCGGGGAACAGGGACTGGCTTTTCAAGCCGCCCCAGATCAGGCTGGAGGTCGCGCCTCCTGCGGCCAGCAACAGGAAAGCCGCGTTCCGGTCGGTTTTTCGGTCGGCTTTGCGGACAAACCGGATGATCAGCACCGGAAGCAGCAAGGCCGGGATCAGAACAAATACGGCGGAAACGCCCCACACGCGGGATTGGTGCAGCCACTGGGTCGGCGCGAGCAGGATAAAGGCCTGGTAAACCCCCGACAAGTAAAGAAAGGGCTGCGCCGCCTTCCGCTTCGGCGCTTCTACAAACAAAAGCAAGGCCAGCTTAAGCAGCAGAAAGGAAAATAGAGCAAAAGACCAGTAGTTGAGCCTCACCGTAACGTCATGACTGAGCGGAAGCCACATCAAGAGTATCTTGTCGTCGTCGAGGGAGATGCAAAGGCTGCCGGCCAGCAAAAGCAGGGAGAAGTACAGAAAAACGCTTTGTTTTTTGCTGAAAAAGAATAAGACCGCCATGTAAAAAGCGTGAAGCAGCAGCACCGCGACCATGGCCAGCTGAGCCCCGGTCCCGCGCAGCCGTTCGCTGTCGATCGCCTCGGGCAGCCCGAATTTGACCGGACCGGTAATGCCGCCGCGGGCGGGGTTGTCAAAATTGGCTGCCTGGATAAGCAGCTCGATTTCATTACCGGCGGCCGTTACCGAGACGGGGTACGCGATGTTTTTGGGGGAATACCGGGACACGTCCTCCGCCGGCTGGCCGGCATGGGCCACCAGCTCCCCGTTGGCATACACCCGGGAGGACGAACGAACGCCCCGGACCAGGAGTTTAAACACCCGGCCGGGTTCTCCCGGCGTCAAAATCCGCAGCCGGTAGGTCCCGTAGCCATAGGAGGAAGAGGCGTGCGGGCCAAAGCTGGAACGCCAATCCCCCGGCACGGCCGCCTTCACAGCCCCTTCCCGCTTGTCTCGAGAATCGGGTCGGATGAGCCGGTTGGGGTAAAATTCCCACTCGCCGTCAAGCGAAACCGTATGGCCCCCGGCCAGCCAGGAGCCGGCCCGCAGATCAAGCACTCCGTTATGTACGGAAGGCTGGCCGGAGGAAGAATAGCGTTCGATCCAGACCAGCCGCAGCGCGGAAAGGAGGGCTACGAAGACCGCGAAAAGCAGAAACATTTTGCGTCTGGTCATCTTATCCGCCGCACATCAAGCTTCCGCCCCGCCAAGCAGGCGCAGCAGCTCTTCTTCGCTGTCGATCACGTCGATGCCGAGCTCGCGGGCCTTGGCCAGCTTGCTGCCGGCATTTTCTCCGGCGATGACGAGATCGGTTTTCTTCGAAACGCTGCCGGTTACTTTCGCCCCGAGCCGTTCCAGCCTGCGGCCGGCTTCGTCGCGGGTCATTACGGTCAGCGTCCCGGTCAGGACCACCGTCTTGCCTGCGAAGAAGCTGTCTTCGGGCACAGGCTCGGCCCGCTCCTCCATCTTCGCTTCCACCCCGGCCTCCCGCATGCGGCGGATGCTCTCCTGCATCAGCGGATCGGCGAAGAAGGCGACGATGCTTTCCGCGACGATGCCGCCGATATCCGGCAGCGCGACCAGATCCTCCGCCGTGGCCGCCATGGCCCGGTCCAGGGAGCGGAAATGCTCGGCCAGCACGGAGGTCGTCTTTTTCCCGGTATTCGGAATGCCCAGGGCAAAAAGGAAGGACGCGAGATCGCGCGTTTTGCTTTTTTCGATGGCGGCGATCAGGTTGGCGGCTTTTTTCTCCCCGAAGCGGTCAAGCGTCAGCAGCTGCTCCGCCGTGAGGAAATAAAGCCCCGAGGGATCGTTGATGCCAAGGGAATCGTAAAGCTGCTCGGCCGTGGCGATACTGAACGTTTCGATATCCATGGCGTCGCGCGAGGCAAAATGCGTAATCCGCCCGATCAGCTGTGGCCGGCAGCCCAGCCGGTTGGGGCAGAACAAATGTGCGCCCTTCAGCTCGACCGGCGTGCCGCAAGCGGGGCAAACCACCGGAATTTCAATCGGTTCGCCATCGGTCTCCTCCGTCGCCTTGCCGAGAATTTCCGGGATGACGTCATTGGAGCGGCGGATGTAAACGAGCGTGCCCAGCGCATGGGTCAGGTTTTTGCGTTCGATGTCGCCCGCGTTGTTCAGTGTGCAGTTCTGCACGGTAACCCCGGCCAGCTCGACCGGATCGACCTTGGCGACCGGCGTCAGCTTGCCCGTCCGCCCGACTTCCCACGACACGGAGCGCAGGGTGGTGGTCGCTTCCTCGGCTTCGAACTTGAAGGCAACCGCCCAGCGCGGGAATTTGTCCGTGTAGCCCAGCGCGCTCCGGGTGCGGAAATCGGCTACTTTGACCACGGCTCCGTCAATCAGGTAGTCCATGCCGTGCCGCTGTTCGGCGATCTTTTCCACTTCCTCCGCCACTTCTTCAATGGTCGAAAAATAATGAATGTAATCGTTGACCTTGAACCGGTTGGCGCGCAGGAAGCGCTCCATCTCCGCATGGTCGGCGAAATCGATCCCCTCGGCGTAGCCGACGTTATAGATGAAAGCGTCCAGATTGCGGGAAGCCGTCACGGCCGTGTTCAGGTTGCGCAGAGCGCCCGCCGCCGCGTTCCGGGCGTTCTTGAGCGGCTCGGCGGCCGTTTGATTGTATTTTTCCAGCACGGAAAGGAACATGACGCCTTCGCCCTGCACCTCAATCGTTCCGTCCTTATAGGGGATGGAGAGCGGAATGGACCGGATCGTGCGAATCTGCGGCAGAATCCCTTCGCCCACCACCCCGTTCCCGCGCGTCGCGGCCTGAACCAGCTCGCCGTTTTCATAAGTAAGGTTGATCGTCAGGCCGTCGAATTTCAGCTCGACGACAAAGGAAGGCTCGGGCAGCGGATTGTCCGGGTGCTCCTTGTTGTACTGGGCCACCAGCTTCTCCACGCGGGCGAGCCAGGCCAGCAGCTGCTCATGGTTTTGCGCCTTGTCCAGGCTCCAGAGCCGGGCTTTGTGGCGGTGTTCGGCAAAGCCCTTCAGCAGCTCTCCTCCGACCCGGCGGGTGGGCGAGAACGGGAGCACAACTCCGGTCTCCCGCTCCAGTCCGGCCAGCCGGTCGTAAAGAACATCGTATTCCTTGTCGCTGATTTCCGGGTTATCCAGCGTATAGTACAAGTAGTTATGCCGTTCGATCTCTTCGATGAGCCGTTCCATCCGCTCGCGCGTTTCGCCGGTCAGGCCGGCCGATTGGTCCGCCATGCAGGGCCATCCTTTCCTGTCCTTGTTTAAAGGCCGTGCCTCGCCGCACGGCTATACCATATTATTATGCCCTCTTGCGGAGCTTACTGCTTCGTGATGGGCGCAAACTTGGCCAGCAGCCGCTTCAATCCGACAGGCGCCGGGAATGCGATCTGCAGCTCGGTGTCGTCGCCCGTTCCCTTGACGGAAGCGACAACTCCGATGCCCCATTTGCTGTGCGCCACCTTGTCCCCGGCCTTGAAGTCGCCGGGGTTTGCGTTCGGCGCCGGAGCGGCCGGACGGGGACGAGCCCCAGCCGGGGCCGGTCGGCCGAACGGATTCGCCGCCGGACGGGCGGAAGAGGCCGCGGCGCCAAACGGATTGCTCCCGCCCGGCGAGGCGCCATAGCCGGCTCCGGAGCCGGAGTACCCGCCGCCGTAGCCGCGGGAGCCTCCGTCAAAGCCGCCACCGTACGAACCGCCGGAGCGGCTGCCGAAGCGATCCCGGGCCGGGGAGCAGTCTTCCTTCAGCTCCTCCGGAATCTCCGCGAGGAACCGCGAAGGCGCGTTTGTGCTCGTCCGCCCGAACAGCGTCCGCATCCGGGCGCAGGACAGGTGCAGCGTCTTCTCGGCCCGCGTGATGCCGACGTAGGCCAGCCGGCGCTCCTCCTCCAGCTCCTCGTTGTCCATCAGCGTGCGGCTGTGCGGGAAGACGCCTTCCTCCATCCCGACGATGAATACGTCGGGGAATTCGAGCCCTTTGGCGCTGTGCATCGTCATCAGAACAACGGCGTTTTGCGGAGCCTCGGCCTTGTCCATCGAGTCGATGTCGGCGATCAGCGCCAGGTCGGTCAGGAACGCGAGCAGCGACTTGTCGTCGTTGCGCTTCTCGAACTCCATCGTCACGGACAAGAACTCGTCGATGTTCTCCACGCGCGAGCGGGCTTCCAGCGTCCCTTCCCGCGCCAGCTCGGCCCGGTACTGGGTTGCTTCCAGAATGTGCTCGGTGAGCTCGGTGACCGACAGAAATTCGGTCATTTTGCGGATGTTCCGGATCATCTCATGAAAATCGGCCAGCGCGTTGCGGGCCCGGCTGTTCAGCTCCAGGAAATGCACCTCGCCCAGCAAGGAGAAGATGGAAACGCCGCGCTCCGCCGCCAGCTCGCCAAGCCGGTCCACGGTCGTGTCGCCGATCCCGCGCTTGGGCACGTTGACGACGCGGGCGAACGAGATGTCGTCGTCCGGGTTTGAAATCAGGCGCAAATAAGCAAGGATGTCCTTGATTTCCTTCCGGTCATAAAATTTGATGCCGCCTACAATCTGATAGGGGATATCCGACTTGATCAAAATTTCCTCGATCACCCGGGACTGGGCATTGGTGCGATACAAAATGGCATGATCCCGGTAATCGCCGCCCTGGCTCACATTCTCGTTGATCCGGGAGGCGATAAAATACCCTTCCTCATGCTCAGAATCGGCTTGGTAGACTTTGATTTTCGGGCCTTTGTCCTTGGTGGACCAAAGCTTCTTCGGCTTGCGGCCGGCGTTGTTGGCGATGACGCTGTTTGCCGCATCCAGAATCGTCGAGGTGGACCGGTAGTTTTGCTCCAGGCGGATTTCCACCGCTTCCGGGTAATCCTTTTCGAAGTTCAAAATGTTGGAGATGTCCGCACCCCGCCAGCGGTAAATCGACTGGTCGCTGTCGCCGACGACGCAAATCCGGTGGTGCTTGTCGGCCAGCATGCGGCAGAGCATATATTGGGCCCGGTTGGTGTCCTGATATTCATCCACGTGAATGTACTGAAATTTGTTCTGGTAAAAATCCAGCACATCCGGCGCATCTTTAAACAGCTGGATCGTAGCCATGATCAGGTCGTCGAAGTCGAGGGAATTGTTGGCCTTCAGCTTCTTTTGGTACAGCGTATACGTGCGGGACACGACGCCATCGAAATAGTCGCCGATCTTCGCTTCAAAGCGCACCGGATCGATCAGCTCGTTCTTGGCTGTGCTGATGGCCGACTGAATGCCTTTGGGGTCGAACTTTTTCGGGTCGATATTCAATTCCTTCAGGCAGTTGCGGATTACGGAAAGCTGGTCGGTGGAATCGAGAATGGTGAAGTTGGAGGCGAAGCCGATCCGGGTGATGTCCCGGCGCAGGATTTTGACGCACATGGAGTGAAAGGTCGATACCCAGATGTCCCGCGCCTGCGGGCCGACCAGCGTTTCCACCCGGTTCTGCATTTCGCGGGCCGCCTTGTTGGTAAACGTGATGGCAAGAATGCTCCATGGCGCCGCCTTTCCGGTGGCGATCAAGTAAGCGATCCGGTGGGTCAGCACCCGGGTTTTGCCGCTTCCCGCGCCCGCCATAATGAGGAGCGGACCTTCGACGGCTTTCACCGCCTCGGCCTGCTGCGGGTTCAGCCTGCGGATGGCTTCGTGAATATCCTGAAGTTGATTCATCATGATTCGATTCCCTCGTTTCCTGTACTGCGATTCTGAAAAGCGGCCGCTTCCGGAACGGTGTCCAGAGCCCGCTGCAAATCTTCATAAATGACATTGCCGACCACAACCGTATCCGCCGCCGCTAGCGCGTCCCGCGCCTGTTCCCGGCTGCGGATGCCGCCGCCGTAAAAAAGCCGCGCCCCCGCAAGAGCCCGCCTTGCTTCCCGCACCCAGTCCATGTTTCCGTAAGCGCCGCTGTATTCGACGTAAAAAACCGGCATGCGAAAAAGCCGATCGGCCAGCCTCGCGTAGGCGGCCAAATCTCCGGCGTCCTCCGGAATGCGCGCCTCCGTGACGCGGGCGACGGTCGAGCGTTCGTTCAATATGACATATCCCTCCGGTACCATCCGGTCCCAGTCCAGCGCTGCCGCATGCTCGCGCAGCGCGCGCTGATGCAGCCCCGTCACCCAGGCGGCATCGTCCGTGTTGAGCACAACGGGGACAAAATAAAGGTCGAAGCCGGGCACAATCGCTTCCAGATCCGAAACCTCCAGTGCGCAGGGCACCGAAAAACGGCGGACCCGGGCGAGCAGCTCCGAGGTGTTGTCGAACGTTACGCCGCTGGAGCCGCCGATCACGATGGCGTCCGTTCCGGAAAGGCAAATCCGTTCCAGCTCCGGATCGCCGAGGTAGCGGTCGGGATCCAGCTTAAAGACATGCTTCCAAGCAGTAAAATCTGGCTTCAAAAAGGTTCGGTCCCATCTTTAAAAAGTACGGCCTGCCGCAGCCGCCCGGGGCGGACGGAAAGCCGGGGCCACTGCCCGATAAAACCAGTCTAAGACAGGGGGCGGGGGGAGTCAATCGCCGCAGCCGCATTCCGGCTGGCAAATCATTCACGCCGCTGCTGGCACGGATTTTCTCCATTATAGCGAAAGAGAACTGGCGTTCGCAACGCCCGCAAAAAAAAGCGCCCGGCCCCGCGGATCGCGGGCATCGGGCGGCTGCAACGGGTTTGAGCAGCGGTGGGGCAGGCTTGTCCGCAGCGGCGGCGGAATGATCAGCGGGCAAACCAGTGGTTGCCGATCCGCGCCGTCAGCGTGCGGGTGCGAATCCATTTCGAGGTGGCGATCTCGGGATTGTAGTAATAAAGCGCATCTCCCGTCGGATCGACGCCTCTCAGCGCCTCCTGCACCGCTTCGTAAGCCCTCTTGTTTGGCGTCAGATTGTACTGGCCGTCGCGGATTGCGGTAAACGCCCCCGGCTGCAAAATAACTTCCCGGACAGTGTCGGGAAAATACTTGGACTGCACCCGGTTGATCACGACGGCGGCCACCGCCACCTGGCCTTCAAACGATTCGCCGCGCGCCTCGGCGTGGACCACCTTGGCCAGCATGTCCAGCTCGCCGGGCGAAAGCTCCACGACCGACGCGGCGGCCTGCTCGGCCGCGGCCGTCTTTGCGCGGGCGGCTTTTTCCCGCGCCGCTTTCTCGCGGGCCGCCTTGTCCAGCGCGGCTTTCTTCCGCGCCGCTTCCTCCGCCGCCCGCCGCTCGGCTTCGGCCTTGCGCGCGTCCGCCAGCTTTTCCGCCTCGGCGGCGGAGAAGGCCGCCGGACCGGCGGCGCTCGCGGCGGCGGAAGCGATCGTGGCCCGCGCCTGCTTCACTGGCGCGGCCACGGGCGAGGCCTCCGGCCCGAAGCCGGCCGCCAGCGGCAGGGCCGCGCGCCAGCCGGCGCCAAAGAAGCCGCCGCCGGCCGGCTCCGTCAGCGCGGCCTGGACCACGGCCGATGTCCCGGCGGCGCTTCCGGCTTCCAGCCGGACGGAGCCGGCGCTTTCGCCGGGGCTTCCGGCGGCGGCGCGGAGCCGGTTTTCGTTCTTGCCGCGCACGGCGGCGCCTTCGTTCACGCTTTTCGCGTCCGCAAAGGCGCAAATCAATAAGATCAGGGTGAAGCAAAAAGGAATCATCATCATCCGATTCTTCATCCGTTTCGTAACCTCCTCGGGAGTTTGCCTTCGTGCGAAAGCAAACGGCTGGGAGGCAGCCATCCGACAAGTGCCGGTCCGGCACGGGCACCGGGCGCGACTGATCGCTCTCCGGTGCGGGGTAAAAGGATACGGGTTCATGACTTCCAACGGCGGCATGTATGTATTCAAAAGACGCTGTATCCTGCTCTCTTCGGCGGCGCATGCGTTGTTCCTCGGCGGAGCAATCCCCTCGCGCGCCGCGCGGTGGCTGCCTTTACTTGGGGGAGACAAGCCCTTCAACGTTCTCTTTAACCCAATCTCCCCGGTTTGACTCACATACCGCGTCAGCTCCGCTTTCTGCAGCCCTCTGCAAAGACGCGCGATTCCCTTGCCGGAAACGGCGGAACGCGGCTGGAAACACCGCCGCTAAGCGAAAAAAAGAAGCGGTCCCCGCCGCTGCCCTTAACGGATTACGGCGGGAACCTGCCTCTTATTGGGTATTCCTTTTGACGAGCCGCTCGCTTCAGCCTTCCCTTGCGCGCAGCGCCTTGTTTATCTGTGAAACCGGGATGCTTATTCCGGCACCCGCTCGATCTTGATCAGGTTGGTCGCGCCCGCTTTCCCCACGGGAACGCCCGCGGTCAGCACGACCAGATCGCCCGGCCGGAGCAGTCCTTCGCGCACGCCCAGCTTCAGGCACTGGGCGATCATTTCGTCCGTGTCCGCGAACCGGTCCGAGCGCAGCGGAATTACGCCCTGCACCATCGCCAGGCCGGGAAGCGCCTGCTCGGACGGCGTGACGGCGATGATCGGGCAGTCCGGGCGGTATTTGGCGGCCATCCGCGCGGAGAAGCCCGTCATCGTCGGAGCGATGACGGCGGCCGCCCCAAGGCGGCGGGCCGTCCGCACCGCCGAGCGGCACACCAGCTCCGTCACATTTTCGACGCCGCCGGCAAACGGCAGGTCGACCGTCCGCTTCGCCTGGTCCGCCTCCGTGCGCAGCGCGATGCGCGCCATCACGCCCACTGACTCCAGCGGATACTTGCCCGCCGCCGACTCGCCCGAAAGCATCACCGCGTCCGAGCCGTCGTAGATGGCGTTGGCCACGTCGTTCGCCTCCGCCCGGCTCGGGCGCGGGTTAACCTGCATCGATTCCAGCATATGGGTCGCCGTAATGACCGGCTTGCCCGCAATGTTGCATTTGCGGATCATTTCCTTCTGAACGGAGGGCACTTCTTCCACGTTCAGGTTGACGCCCATGTCGCCCCGGGCGACCATAATGCCGTCCGAGACCTCCAGAATCTCGTCGAGGTTGTCTACGCCTTCCCGGTCCTCGATTTTGGCGACGATCTTGATATGCGGCGCGCCGAGCGATTCCAGCAGCTCCCGGATTTCCAGCACGTCCGCTCCACGCCGGACAAAGGATGCCGCGATGATGTCGATGCCGTTTTCCACGCCGAAGGTAATGAACTTGACGTCTTTTTCCGTTACGCCCGGCAGGTTGATGCGGAGGCCCGGAATATTGACCCCTTTGCGGCTTTTGAGCGGACCGCCGTTCACGACCGTACAGTGCACCTCCCGCCCTTCGGCACGCTCCACTTTGAGGCGCAGCAGTCCGTCGTCGATCAGGATGGCCATCCCCGGTACCGCGTCCTTCGGCAGGTCTTGATAGGTGACCGTCACCTTGTCCGCCGTTCCCTCCAGCGTTTCCGTCGTGAGCACGACCGGCTGCCCCGGAAGCAGCATCGTCCCTTCCCGCACCGGCCCGATGCGGACCTCCGGGCCTTTGACATCCAGCATAATCGCGACCGGCTTGCCCGTTTCGGCGGATGCCCGGCGGATGCCGGCTATGCGGGCCCCGTGTTCTTCAAAGCTTCCGTGCGCGGCGTTGAGCCGGGCCACATTCATTCCGGCCTCCAGCATGTTCTTGAGCATGTCCGGGCTGTCGCTGGCCGGACCGATGGTGCAGACAATCTTGGTTTTGCGCATGTAACGTTCAACCTCCTTTGGTCTGTACCGCCTGCGACCGTTCCCGTTCAAGCAGCGCTTTCATCCGCCCGGAGCAGCGCGCGGCTCTCCTCTTCCCGCCGCCGGGGCCGGGCAAAACCGGACAAAGCATCAATCTCCAAAAATGAACGGGGAAGGCGCACGGCGCTTTACCGGAACCAAGTTTACCGGGCTTTGCAGCCACCCGCGGCCTCGCGTTCCGTTCTCTTCCAACAATTCTACTATACTATACCATTCCGGCGGCGGGGTGGCGGTAATGTGGCGAATCCGTGCTTTGGCGGCGAAAACGGGAACCATGCATTAGCCAATGGCCAACGGCTTGTGCCCGCCACAGCGAAAATTGCTGGCCCGGCCAGCTCTTGCCGAGCTCACCGACGCACTGGCCGATTCGTTCGTGCGCGCTCCGCCGCTTTCTCGGTTCCCCTTGCGGGCAGAGCACTCTCCGGCCGCTTGCAAGCCTGCTATACTTGCGGACAGAACTCTCCAGGCCCCCTGTACAACTGAGTCATCCCCGTTCATTTTGCGAGTCTGCTCCACTTGCAGGCAGGGCTCGGTTCCACCCTTTCAGCCTTCCCCGGCCTTTTTGCAAGTGTACAGGAAATTTATTCTTGACCACGAAGTCAATAATTGGTATGCTCCCCCCATGAGCAGACCCAGAGAATTTGATGTCGACCGCACCTTGCACCAGGCGATGGAAGTGTTTTGGGCGAAAGGGTTCAAGGCGACTTCCTTTGAAGACATCACCCGCACAACACAAGTGAAAAAACAAAGCTTATACGGCGTCTTCAAAGACAAGCGGACGCTATTTCTGAAAGCATTGGCCATGTACGCCGAGCAAAGCATCGCAAGCCTGGAGGAATTGGCCGCGCAGGATATTCCTTCCTCGGAGAAGCTTGCACGCATCCGCGACGCCCAGCTTTCCCAATGCGCCGGAACCGCCCGAAGAGGCTGCCTCGCCGTGAATTCCATGCTCGAATTCGGCACCGATGACGAGGATGTCGCCATCGAAGCCGGGGTCATGCTGGCGAAGGCGGAACACATTCTCGAAACCATCATCCGCGACGGGCAGGAGCAGGGGGAAATTACGACCCGGCAAACCGGCAAGGAGCTGGCCGCTTATCTGAACAACGCTCTTCTCGGCACGCGGGTGCTGGAAAAATCGGGTGCTTCCCGGGAACAGATCGAGGCGGTTTTGCACACCTCTTTTGCCATGCTGGTCCCTTGATTTTTTTTGCGATTTTTTTGACCGCATGGTCAAAAACGAACTTCCACAAAGAAATGGAGGAGGTGGTCCGCCGCAAGAGCATCATTACCCTGGCTGGCAATTTCTTCCTGACCCTTGTTTCATCCTGCAGCTGTTCCGCCTTTTTCGCGGGAGCCTTTTACATAATAGCCATGTGCATAAAACCTTATTTTCGGGAGGTAGAAAAAAGATGGATGCTTCAAAAACTGTGGAAGCCTTGTTTAAACCGTTCACGGCGGGAACGCTCTCTTTGGCTAACCGTGTTGTCATGGCGCCGATGACCCGACAGTTTTCCCCGGACGGCGTGCCGGGCACCGATGTGGCCGATTATTACCGCCGCCGGGCCGAAAACGAAGTCGGCCTGATCGTGACCGAAGGCACGGTGATTCATCATCCGGATGCCTCGAACCAGGCCAACGTCCCTCACATTTACGGCGAAGCCGCGTTAAAAGGCTGGGCGAATGTCGTATCTGCCGTGCACGAAGCGGGCGGAAAGATCATTCCGCAAATTTGGCACATGGGGGCCCGGGGCCACGTAAACGATTATTCGGAAGCGGAAATTGTCGGCATTGTTCAGGCCTTCGCGGATGCCGCTCTGGAAGCCAAGCGGGCCGGCTTTGACGGCATTGAGCTTCATGGCGCCCACGGGTATTTAATCGATCAATTTTTCTGGAAAGAAACCAACAAGCGTGCGGATGCTTACGGCGGCGACATGCTGGCGCGGACGCGTTTTGCGGTGGAGGTCATCTCGGCCTGCCGACGGGCCGTAGGGCCGGATTTCCCGATTGTGCTGCGTTTTTCGCAATGGAAGTCGAGCGACTATACCGCCAAGCTGGCCGAAACGCCCGAATTGCTGGAGCAGTTTCTGCAGCCGCTGGTCGAGGCCGGCGTCGATATTTTCCACTGCTCCACGCGCCGGTTCTGGGAGCCCGAATTTGAGGGCTCGGATTTGAATCTGGCCGGCTGGACGAAAAAACTGACCGGCAAACCGACCATTACCGTCGGTTCGGTTTCCCTGGACCGCGATTTCATGACGCTTTTTACCGAAGGAAAAGGCGCAGGCCATACCGGAATCGATGAGCTGGCCGAAAGGCTTGCCCGCGGGGAGTTCGACCTGATCGCCGTGGGCCGCGCGCTGCTGGCGGACCCGGAATGGGCCAGCAAGGTCCGCGAAGGCCGGTTGGACGAATGGGTTCCCTTCTCCCCGGACGCCCTCCAGACGCTTCGTTAAGTAACCCGCGTAAAAAGAACCGGACGTGCAAAACCCTCATCTCCGCTGCGGAGATGAGGGTTTTTTCTGGAGCTTCCGGCTTCTGGGGCTTCCGGCTGTTTGATGGATTACCGGCTTCTGGAGCTTCTGGCCGTTTGTTGGAATGCCGGCTTCCGGTCGGCTCCCCCTAATCCTGCAAAAATGCAGGATTTTTTCGAGCATCGGAGTCCGTTTCCCCAAAATGCTGCAATTGTGCAGGATATTTCTTTGCTCTGGGCCCGATGGCCGCCAAAAAGCTGAAAATGATGCACATCCGCAACATTTTCCACTCCAACCCTTCCTTTGGTCCATAAAATGATGCACATTCGCATCATTCGCCATTCGGCGTTGGCAGTTGGCAATGTGCCATATCAGGCGGAGGGAAAGGCGGTGCGTTCGCTGGCCGTCCTCTCCGCTGCGGAGATGAGGGTTTTCTGAAGCTTCCGGCTTCTGGAGCTTCTGGCCGTTTGTTGGAATGCCGCTTCCGGTCGGCTCCCCCTAATCCTGCAAAAATGCAGGATTTTTTCGAGCATCGGAGTCCGTTTCCCCAAAATGCTGCAATTGTGCAGGATATTTCTTTGCTCTGGGCCCGATGGCCGCCAAAAAGCTGAAAATGATGCACATCCGCAACATTTTCCACTCCAACCCTTCCTTTGGTCCATAAAATGATGCACATTCGCATCATTCGCCATTCGGCGTTGGCAGTTGGCAATGTGCCATATCAGGCGGAGGGAAAGACGGTGCTTTCTCATCAATCAATAACCGGTGTCGGCGGTACGCCACATCTAGCGCGAGAAAAGCGCCGCTTTCGCATCATTCACCATCCAGGGTTGGCGGTGCACAACATCTAGCATGGAACGGTACGTTAGCGGCCCATCCGGCGTAGGAAAAGCGCCGCCTTCGCAGCCTTCCGGACCCGGCGCCTAGGGCGTTGCCGTAGCGCTCGCTTCGCTGTCCGTCTTGCCCTTGTTCCTGCCGATATCGTACAGCGCCTGAATGTCCGAGGTCTTTACGGTGTACGTCCACTTCCCGCCCTGCTTGGTCAGCTCGGTCAGCTCTCCGTTCACCTTGCCAAAGAACACCGCTTCCGTTTTCTGGCCGCCGCTCTCCTCCGTGATCGCGATGGTCAGCTCGGGCTCCGCGGGCGGCGAAGCCGGCGCCGCTTTGACCAGCTGATCCGTGTAAATGCCGGTCAGCTTGTCGAGGATGGCGGTGCCCTCCTCCGCCTTCAGCTCATCCGCGCCCATTTTCCAGGCGCTTTCGTAAGCGGGCTTTTCCGGCTCGTTTTTGGTCAGCTCCCACGACTCGCCCTTCCAGGTCAAAACAACGGCGGAAATTTTGCTGTACTCGGAATCCACCGCCTGCGAATCCATGAAATCAAACGCAGTTTTGGCAAGTCCGTCAAGCTCCGTGTCGCTGGCCTCGTAAACGGCCGCCTCCCCTTTCACCTGCACGTACGTGCTGCCGGCCACCGGCAGGGGGCGGCCGACCAGCAGCTCCTGCTCCGTGCCGTCCGCCAGCACGGCCCGGTAGCGGGCCGCCGGCTGATCCAGGCCGTAAACCGCCAGATCGGACGGATTTTCTTCTATCACCGACGTATAGGCAATCCCCGAGAAAAGCGAGGTCCAGCTATCCGGCGTATACGAATTCACCGGATACGCCTCCGGCTTCTCCATGCTCCAGGCCTCGCCTTCCCGCTTGAGCGCAACCGTTTCTCCGCCCCGCTCGATTTCGATGCCCGCAATCGCCGCGCTTTCCGCCGCAAAAAGCGGCTTCGGCGTGTCCGTGTCGTCTTTTTGAAACAGCCCTTGGGCCGATGCGTACCAAAATCCTCCGGCGCAGAGCAGCACCAGCGCCAGGGTGAGCGCCAGCCGTTTCATCCTTTTCGCCTCCTCCACCAAACCGCGCCGCCCGCCAGCAGGAACAAGGCCGGAATGACGACGATGGTGAAAATAAACACTCCGTTGCTTTGGCCGGGCGTAAGGTAAACCTGCTGCAGCTGCGCTTCCTCGCGGGGCCGGATCGTCAGAGACGACTCCTCGCCCTGCAGCCAGGCGACGCTGTTCAGCAAAAAGTCTTTGTTGCCCTGCTGCTCAAAATATTGGTCCTGCACGAACAGCCCGTTTCCGATCACGACCGCTTTTGCTCTGCCGTCCTTATCCTCGACTGCGTACGCAAGGTCCAGCGGCCCCTCCAGGTCTCCGCTCGCCTTGGCGATGTCGCTTTCGGTCAGCTGCTTGGACAGCAGCTCCTTCAGATTGGTTTTGCCGTAGCCGTCCGCCGTCGTTTGAAGCAGCGCCGTAGCGGTGTAATCCTGGACGGCTTCGTCCTTCTGAAGCGCGATAGCTGCCGGAAGGATCGTGACGCGATCCTGCTCGTTCAGCTTCGTGGTGATGTCGTGGTAACCGTAGCTCGCCACGATGGTCAGCGGATCGGTGCTGAGCGACTGCTGCTTCTCGACCGCCAGTGCCTGGGTGTTCTTGACGCCGAGCTTGGCGAGGATCGCGTCCCAGTTTTTCCACGTGTCCATCTGATCGGTCAGGCCGACCGTGAAGACCAGCTTGCCGCTGCCCGCAACATACTCGTCCAGCAGCTTGGCTTCGGCCTCCGTAATGTCCTGCTGGGGCGACAGAACGAACACCGCGGCGGCGTCATCCGGGATTTTGGCGTCCCGCATCAGGTTCAGGTCGCTGACGGTGTAGTTTTCATTCTGAAGCCCGGCCGCAAGCGCACTGGCTGTCGAAAGACTAAGCTCTCCATGCCCGGTCAGAAAATAAATCTTTTTCGCCTCTCCGGAGGTCAGACCGAGGAGCGCCTGGGTAAACTTTTCTTCCCCGGTGAACTGAAAGGTTGTCTGGTCCGCGCCGTAGCCGAAAATGTCGTTGTAGGTGAGCGTTTTTTTCTTCTCCCCGCTCTCAAACACGATGGTACCGTACTGCTCGATCTGGTATTGTTCGGCGAGCGACGGCTGCTTTTTCGGATCGACCTCGCGGAAGCTCAGCTTGCCGTTGCGCTTGCTGTACTCCTGCAGCAGATCGCTGACCTGCCGGTTGTAATAGTCCAGGCCCGGATAGGTGAAGGCGATGACGTCGACGTCTTGGTCCAGGCTATTCAGGGCGGTGACGGTTTGGTCGGCGAGGGTGAATTTTTTGCCTGCGGTAAGGTCCCACTGGAGCCCGGTCACGGAGTGAAGGAGCACCGTGAGCAAAACGAACAGGCCGAGAACGGCGGCCGTCAGCACAGTGGCGTTGGCGCCTCTTAACCATTTTTTCACGGAATTGGCCTCCTTATCTCCAGCGTTTTCGTTCCAGCGCCTGAATGCTGAACACAATGAACATCGCGATAAATGTTAGGTAAAAGGCGACGTCCGTCCAGTCCAGCAAGCCGCGCTGCATGTTAACGGTTCGGGCTCCGATCGAGAACAGCGCAATCCATTCCGAGCTGCCCGGAATCAGGCCGCCCAGCCAGTCGATCATCCACAAAATGATCAGCATGGCGAACGCCGCGATCCCGGCGACCATCTGATGCGCGCTGAGAGTCGAGGCGAACAGCCCGACGGCCATCATGGCGGCCCCGAGCAGGAACATGCTCAGGTAGGACAACCAAAGCACCGGCTGGTCGAGGCTGCCGTGCTGCGACATGATCAGCGGGTACACGAGCGCCCCGCCCGTAAGCAGCAGTTGCACGACGACAGCCGCCAGATATTTGCCGAACACAATTTCCCCGAGCCCGGCGGGCGAGGTCAGCAGCATTTCATCCGTGCCCTGGCGCAGCTCGTCGGAGACGAGCCGCATGGTCAAAAGCGGAATGACGAGCAGATAGACGATCATGAAGTTGCTGAATAGCGGGCGGATGTCGACCGTCTGGTTGTTCAGAAAATCCATGCTGAAAAAGAAGCCCGTCACCAGAAAATAAAACGCAAACGCCACGTAAGCGGTGGGGGAGTAAAAGTACATCTGCAGCTCCTTGCGGCAGATGGCCATGGTTCTACGCATCGCGGTTATCCTCCTTTGCGTTGGCGGAGACCGCCGCTTCGCCGGCGCCCCCCTCTTCGGCCGGGGCCGTTGCGGGCCCGGCAGCGGCTTGGCCCTGGGCGCCGGAAGAAGCGTCCGTTGCCGCCGCGCCTTCGCCCGGCTCGACCGTGGTGAGCTTCAGGAAGATATCCTCCAGGCTGAGCGAAAGCTTGCGCATGTCGAGAATCGGCAGCCCCAGCTCGGCCATGCGGAAAAAGATCGCTTCGCGCAAATCCGTCCGGCCGTTTGCCGTTACCTTCACCTGAACGGTGAGAGCGCTCGCGGGCTGCGCCGGGGCGGAAGCGGCGGAAGACGCCGCATCCGCACCATCGTCTCCTGCGGGCGCTTCGGCCGCCGCAGCGTTTGCCTCCGCCGCCGGAGTCCCCGAGGACAGCGGCGCCTCCGCTGTGCCTGTTCCAGCCGCCCCGGCCCCGACGGGCAGCCGGCCCTGCTCCGGCGCCGGAACGCTGCCGGAGCCAAGCACCGCAACAGCCGCAACCCCGGAGACGCTTTCCAGCCCGCGTACCACCGCGTCCTGCGGCCCCTTGACTTCCAGGCTGACCTCAAAGTTCTCGGCAAGCGACCCGGCCAGATCGTCCGGATGGCCGTCCATCACGATCTGGCCTTGGTTAATGATCAGCACCCGGTTGCAGATGCTGTTCACCTCCGGCAGAATGTGCGTGCTGAGCAGCACCGTGTGCTTTTCGCCCAGCTCCCGGATGAGCCGCCGGATTTCAATGATTTGCTTCGGGTCCAGGCCCGAAGTGGGCTCGTCGAGCACCAGCAGATCCGGCTCGTGCAGGATCGCCTGGGCCAGCCCGAGACGCTGCTTGTATCCCTTGGACAGCCCGCGAATGACCTGCCCTTCCCGGCCCTCCAGCCCAAGCAGGGCGACGACCTCGGCGATCCGGCTTTTTTGCCGTTTCACCGGAACATCGCGCAGGTCCGCGACGAATTTCAAATAATCCCGCACCCGCATGTCCGGGTACAGTGGCGGCGTTTCCGGCAAATAGCCGATTTTGCGCCGCGCCTTTTTGGGATGCTGGGCCATGTCCAACCCGTCCACGAGAATCTGGCCCGCCGACGGATTGAGGTAGCCCGTGATCATCCGCATTGTCGTCGTTTTGCCCGCGCCGTTGGGCCCGAGAAACCCGACGATCTCCCCGCGGCTCATGGAAAAGTCGATTTCCTGAACGCCGCGGCGGTTCGCATACAGCTTGCTTACGCCTTTGACCTCAAGCAATGCCGCTCCCCCTTACGCTTTTATGTATTCGATTCGCCGGTTAACCCGGCCGTTCCCGGTCTCGGGCCATCGGGCCGCCAGCCGGGAACATCTGTCAGTTATTCTAAAAAAGCAAGAATAAACTACGATTAAAGCAAGATGAAATCCAGCTTAAAAAAATGTGTCTAAATTGTGACATAATTGTTGGTGCTCACAGCAACGGTTTCAAATGCCCATCCAGCCGAACGAGCAAACGAATGGCATCCTTTTTCAATAAAAATTAAAAATATGACTAATTAGCCACTTGTTTAATTCAGTCCTTCCTGTTATGATCCCAATTAGATAGATGTTTAATTAGAACACGAAAGGGGCAGCCTCATGCAGCTGGATAAACTCGTCGCTTACCATAAAGCACTCGCCGATCCGACGCGGCTCCGCATGCTGCGCCTGCTGGCCGAGGGAGAAATCAGCGGGCAGGAGCTGGCCGAAAAGCTGGCCGTCAGCCCCCCTACGGTGACCCACCATGCGGCAAAGCTGCGGGCGGCCGGACTGATCCGGGAACGGCGGGAGCGGAACACGATTTACTTTTCGCTGTACGATCCTCTGCTGCGGGCCGGGGCGTCCGACACCATCCGGCTCATTTGCGGGGGCGATAAAACGAACGAAACCGGGGAGGGATCAGGTATGGAAACCATGCGGGCGAAAGCCGAATGGAAAGCTTCGGTGCTGAAAAACTTTGTCGCGGAGGGCGGCAGGCTGAAGCACATCCCCGCCCAGCTGAAAAAGAAGCTGGTCGTGCTGGAGGCCTTGGCCGAAGAACTGGAGCCTGGACGGCGCTATCCCGAGGCGGAAATCAACGCGTTTCTGAAGCCCCGCCATCCGGACTTTGCCACGCTGCGGCGGGAGCTTATCATGCATCAGTTCATGTACCGGGAAAATGGCGTGTACGAGTTGAACCCGCGCGAAATGTGGGCGAAGTGGGAGGAGCTTCGTTAAAAGAACCGGAGCATCCGCTGTGCAGGGGGATCGAACGCCTGCGGCTCGGCGTCATCCTGGAGAACGCGCCCGCGCATTCGTTCTGGAGCCGGCTGGGCTTTGTTCCGGTGGAGGAGAAAGCATACCGGGACGGCAAACGGGTGCGGGTGTACGAGCAAATCTTGCCCCTGGCCCGATGAGGTCGGGTGCGATTGTGCAGGAAATGAAAAAGAAGCCGTCCGGCTCACGCGACTGCGGTGCCCGGACGGCTTCTTTACGTTTTGATGCAAACAGAGGGTCAAAACGTGAATGGATGTATGGAGCGAAGCGCTCCGCAATCCGCCTCCAATGTCCTGTGTTACGCGGCGCGAGCGCGAGTCCTCCGGAATCGGGCCCAAAGCGCGGTCGCCGCATAGGCGAAGCCCAGCATCAGGTACGGATACATGCCATAGCTGTAGCGCTGGACGGGAACAAACATCAGGTGCACGGCCAGGAAGAGCAGCAGCCCAAACGTCAGGAAGCGAATCGGCCAGTTGCGGAAGGTGAGCAGGCAGAGCCAGCCTACCCAGGCAAACACCAGATGCAGCACGGTAAAGACGGCGGAAAAAGGACCGGGCAGCGTCAGCCTGGGCGTGCGGAACAGCTCCATGAATTTGCCCACGGTGAACCAGCGGATCCACAGCCAGGGGTCCTCCCGGAGCCCTTCTTTGATTCGCCTTACGCCTTCGCTAAACTGCTCGTCCTTGGTAATGCCGCTGACGTCCAGCGTCCCCCGGAAATACGGGTCCGTTCCGGCCAGGAAGGGATTGCCGAGGCCGCCCTTCGCCGTAAAAATGAATTCGTGAAACGTGACGGCGTTCCGCACCCACCAGGGAAGCATCAGAAGCGCAAAGGAGAACGCGCCAAGCACCGCTTCCTTTGCATAGGGCTTGCGGTCGCGCAGCCACAGGATCACGTACGGCACAATGGCGAGCGGCAGCACATTCGGCCGGATCAGCACGACGGCCGCGAGCAGCAAGCCGGCGGCGATGTGGTCGCGCGGGCGGTTGGTTCGCAAAATGCGTGCCTGGGCGTAAAGCATCGCGAGAAATACGGTGAGGAACAGCGTCTCCGTCGTGACAGACCGGGGCGACCAGATGTACGTCGGGTAAAAGGCGACGATTGCCGCAGCCACCGCCCCCGTTTCCCGGCGGAACAGCTCCCGGCCGAGCAGGTACATCAAAACCACCGCCGCCGCGCCGACCAGGCACTGGACATAACGAACCGCCTGAAGCGCCGCTTCGGCCGAGCCCGTTCCAACGGCCTTGAACACGGCGGTGACAAAAAGCGGGTAGCCCGGCGTCACCCGGGCGTTCGGCTCCTCGCCGATGTACGAATAGACGCCTTTTTCGATCAGCCGGACGGCCTGCTCGGAGTAATTCTTTTCGTCGTGGGAAAGCTTGGGGGCGTCTCCAGCCATCACGTAAGCCAATCGGAGAACCAGCGCGAGAACGGCCAAAACGGCGATAAGCGCGGGATAAAAATGACGGATCCGGGTTCGTTTCAAGCGTTTTCGTTCCTTCCATGCGAAAATTTCCAACCTTCCTCGTCCTAAGGATAGCATGGGCGCACAAAAGAAAGATAGGGTGCTTTTTCCAGAGGGTGCAAGAAGGGCACAACCGCCCGGGCAGCGGTCGCAGCTTCCAGTCATGTCCCAAAAAGCCAAAAAGCCGCCGCAGCGGCTTTGAAATCCGTCTGCTAAGCGGCTTTTTGATCGTCATTGTGTGCCGTCGGCCTTTGCGCCCGGCTTTTCCGGTTTGGCCGCCGGGGTTCGGCAGCGCGGGTTATTTTTTGATCAACTGGCCCCGGGTGACGCCGAGCTGGTTGGTTGCCTTCAGCGTTTTCCACACCTTGGTTCCGGTGATCCGTCCGTCTATCGCGTCCCGGTACAGGCCGATAACCTCGCGCACCTTTTCCGGCGTCTCCTCCAGAAACTCGACGCGGAAGCGGCATACGCCAAGCCCGAGGAAGTTCGGCAGGTATTCTGCCCCCGACTGCTCGATCGCGTTGTAGACGGTGTTGCGGCAGCCTTCGTCGACCCGCACCGGATGGGACATGCCGATCCGGTCGCGGAGCGAAGCCCGTTTTTCCTCGCAGGGGCGGCCGCAGTTGGTGTAGTCGGTGCCTTCGCTCATGAAGGTGCAGTACACGCAGTGCTCCGTATGGTACATCGGAAGATGCTGATGCAGCACCAGCTCGATTCGCGACGTGTCCGCCCGCTCCAGCAGATCGACCATCTGCTGGATGTTCAGGTCGTACGAGGGCGTCAGCCGGTCCAGTCCCGCTTCCAGGAACAGCGCCGCCGTCATGTGATTGGCGACGTTCAGCGAGAAATCGCCGATCAGCTCGGGGTGCGGACCATCCGGATTGAGCTGGCGGTCCTTCAGGAAGTCGTAGACCGCGCCGGTGTTGCGCACCAGCACCGCGTCCGGGTTCAGCCGCCGGATGTTGCGGAAGAAGCCGTTCTCTCCGGGCATGTGAATGCGCGGGGTGACAAGCGCAATGCGCTTGCCCGCCGCCCGGACCGCTTCCACCGCCGCCGGAAACTGCTTGATGAACTCGAAGTCGGCGTAAACGAAGCCCACGCCCGCCGCAAGCGCGGCGTGCACCTGCGGCAGGCTGCGGCAGAGCGCCGTCAGCTCCGGGCGGGCCGGCGAGGCGGCGGGGAAAGCCGTGACGGCGCCGTCTGCCGCTACCGCGAGCGCGGCGTCCGCTGCGTCGCCGCCGCGCAGCCGGGCGGTTTCGCCCGCTGCAAGGCTCGGCTCTGCCGCGCGAGCCGCTGCTTCACGCGCCGATGTTTCGGCTTCCGCGCCGTCCGCCTCCGCGCCGGCTTCACCGTGCCGCGTATACACGCGCGGCACGCGCCGGGCTTCGGCCAGCCGCTCCGCCGCCTCGCGGCGCAGCCGGTTCAGCTCGCGCATCGGCAGGATGAGGTCGCCCGCAAGCGCAGCCGTAAGCCCCGCGAGCTCAAACACCGTGCCGCCGAGCCGCCCGAACTGCTCCGCGAGCAGCGCCTCGTCCATCGGCCGCTTCAGCGCGGGCTCCAGCAGCTCCTCCGAATCGAGGCGGATCGTCCGCCCTTCCCGGACGTCCGTCCACCAAGTCTTCAGCGGGCCGCCCGCCGCGCCGACCGCTTTGACGGTGACGGGGAACGTCCGGTACGGCTTGTCCGTCTCGAACGTCTGGCGCAGCCGCTTGTCCAGATGCGGGTCGCTCGTCTTCCAGATCCGGTCGCCGGGATGCACGCGGCCGAGGTTCACGTCGCTTCTCCCCGGCACAATTTCGATCATGCCGCCGGGGGCTTCCCCCTCCAGCTTTTTCCCTTTGCGCCGCAGGTCGTAGACGCGTCCGCCTTCTTCCTTTTGCGTCGGATCGCCCGCGTCGAACACGATCCCGTCGCCGCGCTTCAGCGGCGCCTCCAGCTCGCACACAACCGCGTCCCGCAGCACTTCCTTCACGCGTCCGAGGAACACGCCCCGGCTTTTCGGAAACGTTCCTTCCACCAGGGTCTTGTTGTTCGTGCCTTTCAGGAAGCCGTACGTAAAGCCGCGCGAAAAGCTCTGCTGCAGCTCCCGCATTTCCTCCCGGGACGGCTTGTGGTCCTGCCCGGCGAAATACCGGTCGATGGCGGCGCGGTACTTGGCGGTCACGTTCGCCACATACTCCGGGCTTTTCATCCGGCCTTCGATTTTGAACGACGTCACGCCCGCTTCGATCAGCTCCGGCACGAGCTCAATCGCGGCCAGATCCTTCGGAGACAGCAGATACGCCACATCTCCCATCGGCTGATGCACGCCATCCACCAGCAGGTCGTACGGCAGCCGGCACGCCTGGGCGCATTCGCCCCGGTTGGCGGACCGCCCGCCCCACATCTCCGAGGTCAGGCATTGGCCGGAATACGACACGCACAGCGCCCCGTGCACGAACACCTCCATCGGCTGCTTGGCGTGCTCCCCGATCGTTTTGATCTGGCGCAGGTTGTTTTCCCGCCCAAGCACGACCCGTTCAATGTTGTACGGCTTGGTAAACTCCACAGCCTCCGGCGACGTTACCGTCATCTGGGTCGACCCGTGAATCGGAAAATCCGGCGAAATTTCGCGAATCAGCCGCACCAGCCCGAGGTCCTGCACAATAACCGCGTCCACTCCCGCTTCCACGCAGGCGTTCACCAGCGCAGCCGCATCCTCCAGCTCATTTTCAAAAATCAATATATTAACGGTCAAAAAGCCCTTCACGCCATACAAATGTAAAAAAGACATGATGTCCGGCAGCTCGTCCGTGCGAAAATTGCCCGCTCTCGCCCGCGCGTTGAATTTCTCCACGCCAAAATAAACCGCGTCCGCGCCGTTCGCCACGGCGGCCCGCAGGCAATCCCAATCTCCGGCCGGCGACAGGAGCTCAATGTCTTCCTTTTTGATCGGTTTCATGTTCCCTCCAGCTTAAATGTGATGCGGATCACCCGCATCCTTCAGTTTACCAGAAACGGAGACAGAAGATAAGAAGAAAAGCGGCGGCGGGTGAAAATGCGGCAGGAATGAACCGGTACGGCGTTGAATATGGTGTGAGGTATCTAACAGGAAAATGCAATTCAGAGAGCAGGGGAGCCATGATCGGTTTTTTGGTCAATCCGGTATCCGGCAACGGCCGGGGCATGAAAATATGGCGCAAGCTGGAGTCCCTTCTGGCTGAGCGGGGCACCGCCTATGCGGTTCGTCATACGAAGGGACCGGACGACGCCTCGGTCTGGGCCGAGGAGATGGTGCTGGCGGGCGGATACCGCGCGGTGGTCGCCGTGGGCGGAGACGGGACGGTCAATGAAGCCGCGGGCGGGTTTTACCGGGCGCTGCAAAAGCGAAGGGGCGGCGGCGAGCCGGACAACGCCTGCGCCTTCGGCTGTGTTCCGGCCGGCTCGGGCAACGACTTTGCCCGCGGCCACGGCATCCCGGTCCGGCCCGAGCAGGCGCTCGCCTTTCTGCTCGACGCGCTCACGGAAGCGCGCGCGCCCGAAGCGATCGACCTGCTCCGTCTGGGCTCGCGGCTCGCCGTCAGCTCCGTGAGCTGCGGCTTTGACGGGCAGGTGGCGCTCACGACCAACGCGGCCTCCTACAAGCGCTGGCTCAACCGACTCGGGGCCGGGAAGCTGGCTTACGTAATCTCCGTGATCCGCGTGCTGCTGACGTACCGGCCCCAGCCGCTCAAGGTCAACGTCGACGGCCGGGAAACCGGGTTCCGCGGCGTCTGGCTGGTCGCGGTCGCAAACACGCCTTATTACGGCGGCGGTCTGATGATTTGCCCGGACGCGGTTCCGAGCGACGGGCTGGCTTCCGTTTGCGTCGCGTACGGGATCGGCCGCTGGAAGCTCTTGCGGCTGTTTCCGCTCGTCTTCTCCGGCCGCCACCGGCATCACCCGGCGGTGCGGTTTTTTGCCGGGCGGACGGTGACGATCACGCCCGAAGCGCCGCTCGCCGTTCAGGCCGACGGCGACCCGGCCGGGGAAGCGCTGCTCCGCATCGAGGTGCTTCCCGGCGCGCTGCCCGTGCTGAAGCCGGGCACGGCACGCACCGCCGGCTGAGCACCGGAACGCGGCCGGAATCGCTTGCCGACGTTCTTTCGTCCCGCCGCTGAGCGGCCCAACGAGCAGCCGGATTTGCTTTCGGGCTTATGGCCCGCCTGACTGCGCTCGGCCTACGATCCGCCGGGCTACAGCGAGCTTGCAGCCCGTCGGCCTGTGCTCGGGCTTACGATCCGCCGACCGCACTCGGCCTGCGGTCCGCCGACCTGCCCCCGGGCTTGCGGTCCGCCGGCCCTCCCGCCGCTCCCTTTCATGCACGCGCCCCGCAGGCTTCCCTGCGGGGCGCCGCCTGTTGCGGACGGGCGGTGCGGCCGGAAGCGCTCTCCTGTTTTTTTCAAAAAACAGTGGTATAATTTCAAATGAGATTCCATGCCCTGATGACTTGTCAGGCGTTAATCCTATGGAGGTGTCACCATGAAACTCGGCGTTTTCAACCCTCTCTTCGCGCAAAAACCGTTCGAAGAGGCTCTGGATTACATCGCCGCCAAAGGCCTCGATGCCATTGAAATCGGAACCGGCGGCTACCCCGGCAACGCCCACTGCGACCCGGACCAGCTTCTGAATGACGAAGCCAAGTTGAATGCGTTCAAGCATGCGCTCGATTCCCGCAACCTGTTCATCAGCGCGCTCAGCTGCCACAGCAACCCGCTGCACCCGCAAAAAGCGATCGCCAAAGAAGCGGACGAGCTGATCCGCAAGACGATCGACCTGGCCCAGAAGCTGGGCGTTCCGGTTGTCAACACGTTCTCCGGCTGCCCCGGCGACCACGAGGACGCCAAGTACCCGAACTGGCCGGTCGCTCCCTGGCCGAACGACTTCTCCGAAATCCTGGCCTGGCAGTGGGAAAAGAAAGTCATTCCCTACTGGACCGAAATCGGCAAATACGCGACCGAACGCGGCATCAAAATCGGCCTTGAGCTGCACGGCGGATTTTCCGTACATACCCCTGCTACGCTTCTGCGTCTGCGCGACGCGGCCGGCGAAGCCATCGGGGCCAACCTGGACCCGAGCCATATGTGGTGGCAGGGCATCGACCCGGTGCAGGCCATCCTCATTCTTGGCAAAGCGGGCGCCATTCACCACTTCCACGCAAAGGACGCTTCCATCGATCCGGTCAATGTCAACCGTCATGGCGTGACAGATATGCAGTCCTACACGATGATGCAGGACCGCGCCTGGCAGTTCCGTTCCGTGGGCTTCGGCCACGACATGAAGGTCTGGGCGGACATCATGAGCGCCCTGCGCCTGGTCGGCTATGACTACGTCGTCAGCATCGAGCACGAAGACGGCCTGATGTCGGTCGACGAAGGCTTCTCCAAAGCGGTCGCCAACCTTCAGCAAGTGCTGATCCGTGAGCCGCTCGGAGAAATGTGGTGGGTGTAAGCACAAAATGATTGGATGAGCGGATGGAGTGCACCTTTGCATTCCGTTCGCTCTTTCTTTTTGTCGTCTTCGATCCCCCCAATATAGTTGGCAATAAAAAAGAAAGGCGGCCCCTGATCAGCAGACGTCTTCTGTATTCCTCACCCAAATCCACGGCAGACAGGCTTGCCCCCTTCGATATCGTAGGTTGAAAAAAGTTTGCGGCCGTCCGCCGGCAAACGATCGGCGAAGACCCGTCCCCCCCAACTTTCCGGGTGCCTCTCGCTCGCTTTGAAGGATAGTAAGTGCATAAAAGCACCTAATCATAGCTTTATCAGCCATTTTTGCAGTAGACTTGCAAAAAAACTTACATGGTGCCTGTAAGA
>NZ_JCAPET010000005.1:0-156419 GCF_059735245.1 Gorillibacterium sp. sgz306347 | reverse complement strand
TTCATTTTCTGTGGTGCCCGCCAGGGCATGGGTGGCTAACGGTTGTGGTGGAGCTTATTTGGCCAAAAAACCCCTGTCTCTTTTTCTAACGGTTGTGAGCGAGCTTATTTGCTCCAGAAAGACGAAAAACCCCCTCCTCATGGCCAAATAAGCTCCGTGGCAACCGTTACATTTTGAAAAGGCTCGTTTTAAGCTCAATAAGCTCGCTGGCAACCGTTAGAATTTTCCCGACCGCTGCAAACCGCTCCCCACCCTGCACCAAATAAAAAACCGCCCGATCGCACTGCGGCGAACGGACGGTTTGCGGCGGGCACGCCATGACCCGCGGATACGCCCGGATCGGCGGGGGCGCCCCAATCGGCAGGCGCACCCGGATGGGGGCCCGGATCGGCGGGGGCGCCCCAATCGGCGGGGGCGCCCGGGCCGCCGGGCTGGCCGCGAGGAAAACTCAAGGCTTGCGCACGATATAGTCCAGGTAGCCTTGGCGCAGGACTTCGCCTTCGTAAAGCCGCGTCACCCGGCGTTCCTCCTTGAACAGAATGTCCAGTCCGCCGAAATGGCGGCGCTCCGCCTCATCTTCATCATAGTAGCTGTGGACCACCATTTCCCCGTACTCCTCCTGAAGGAACTCGTCCGGGCCAAGCGCCTCGCCGGCTCCGTACCAGCCGTCCTCCTTGGACAAAAAGTTGAAGCAGGCCAGTCCGCCGGGCTTCAGCACCCGCAGCAGCTCTCCGACCGACCGGTCGATGTCTTTTTTGACCATATGAAAAATTGCGTTATACGAGTACACGCAGCCGAACGATTCCGACTCGTAAGGCAAGCTCCGCATGTCCCCCTGGATCAGGTTCAGCTCCACGCCGTGCGTTTTGCAGAAATCGCGGGCTTTGGCCAGCTGCGGCTCGCTGAGCTCGATCCCCGCCGTGCGGAAGCCGTGCTCGGCAAACAAGGCGAGCGGGGGATTCGCTCCTCCCGCCCCGCCGTCCAATACGCTTTTTTCGGTCGGGTGCGCCATGCAATAGCTGATAAACCGGTAAAGCTGTACCTGTGCGACCAAATGTCCCATTCCGTATGTCTCCCTTCCCTCCACTGCCGGCGGCTCCCCGCGAAGCCTGTCCGGGTCGTTATCAGCTTAGCAAGCGGAACAGCGCCCCGCCATGCCAAATATCACGTGCCAGCGAAGGCTTGCAAAAGAGGTTGAAAAACGGGTATCCGCCTAAAAATATGCACCTTTACACACTTCGGGCGGTACACAATAATGGAATTATCGAAACCGGTTTCGTGAACCGGCGTCCCTACTCGCACAGGAAAAGGATGATACCGAATGAAACATGATCGCAAGCCGCCCGCCGGGTGGCATTTTACAGACGGCCAAGGCGGATTTGCTCTGGAGGACCCGGGGGCCAGCCGTTATCTTTATTTTCCCCTGGTGAATGAAGCGGGCATGATGTCCTCCGTTACCCCTACGCTGGCCGGAGACGTCAAGGCGGGGCATAACGCCTTTCTGACTCCGCCCGTGTCGGCGGAAGATCTGCATGAGTCGCGGGCGTCCCGCAATTTCTGGGTTTACGCAGACGGCAAAGGTGCCTGGTCCGCCGCAGGCAGGTCCGCCCGGCAGACCGCGAAGGCGTTTGCGCCTGCGGAAGAGCGCGAGCAGGTTCGGCTGGAGGCCGGCTTCCTGTGGCACCGGGTAACCCGGCGCAGCGCCGAAATGGGCCTGGAGGCCGTCATCACCAGCGTTGTTCCGGCGACCAGCCCGGACAAGGTCGAGCTGATGCAGGTGACGCTGACCAATATCGGAACGGAGCCGCTCACGATCACGCCCACCGCCGCCATTCCGCTGTACGGCCGTTCCGCGGACAATCTGCGGGACCACCGCCATGTCACCTCTCTGCTCCATCGGACCTCCACGTTCGCAAACGGGGTGGCGGTCCAGCCCAGCCTGTCCTTCGACGAGCGCGGGCACCGCGTCAACCGGACGGCTTACGCCGTGTTCGGGGCCGACCAGGACGGCAATGCGCCGGCCGGCTTTTTTCCGGACCTGGAGGAATTCACCGGCGAGGGAGGAACGCTGGACTGGCCGGAGGCGGTCGTCGCCAACCTGTCCCCCGCAGCCGGTCCCGGAGAAACGCGGGAAGGCTATGAAGCGGTTGGCGCGCTTCGCTTTGCGGACCGCACGCTGGCCCGGGGCGAATCGGTGTCTTATGTCGTGGCGATGAGCATCACGGAAGGGTTCTCCGACCTTGCGCGGCTGACCCGCGAGTACGCGTCCGTTTCGCGCTTTGGCGAGTGGCTCCGGGAAACCGAGCGGTTCTGGGAGGAAAAGCTGGCGGCCGTGTCGTTTCAATCCGCCGATCCCGACTTTGACCGCTGGATGAAATGGGTGACGCTCCAGCCGGTGCTGCGCCGCCTGTTCGGCAACTCCTTCCTGCCGCATCACGACTACGGCCGGGGCGGACGCGGCTGGCGCGACCTGTGGCAGGACTGCCTGGCGCTCCTGATGATGGAGCCGGAAGGCGTGCGCAGCCTGCTCCTGAACAATTTCGCGGGCGTCCGCTTTGACGGCAGCAACGCCACCATCATCGGCGCGCGGCCGGGCGAATTTGTGGCGGACCGGAACAACATCCCCCGCGTCTGGATGGACCACGGGGCCTGGCCGCTTCTGACCACGCTGCTTTATCTGGAGCAGAGCGGCGACCTCGGCTTCCTTTTTGAAGAACAGCCTTATTTCTATGACCGGTTCCTCCGGCGCTGCAAAGACCGGGACAACGAATGGACGCCGGAGCAGGGGAGCGTGCTGCGGACCGCGGACGGAACGGAATACCGGGGTTCTGTTTTGGAGCATCTGCTGGTGCAGAACCTGGTGCCCTTTTTCCACGCCGGGGAGCATCACAACCTGCTGCTGGAGGGCGCGGACTGGAACGACGGCCTCGACATGGCCGCCGACAAGGGGGAAAGCGTGGCGTTCACCGCCTTTTACGCGGGCAACCTGCGCCAGCTGGCGGCTCTCGCCGGAGAAATCAAACGCCGCACCGGCCGCACGCACGCGGAGCTGGCCGAGGAGCTGCTGATTTTGCTCGATACCCTGGAGCATCCGATCAACTACGCTTCGGTTTCGGACCGGCGGCGCCGGCTGTCCGGCTACTATGACGCCATCGGAACGCGGATCAGCGGACGCCGGAGGGCGGTCGGGCTGGACCTGCTCGCGGCGGACCTGGCGGCCAAGGCGGATTTTCTGACCGGACATCTGCGCCAAAACGAGTGGATTCAAAGCGCGGACGGCGAGGAATGGTTCAACGGTTATTACAATAATGACGGGGAGCGCGTGGAAGGAGACCATCCGGAGGGCGTGCGGATGACGCTGACCGGCCAGGTGTTTGCGCTCATGAGCGGCACGGCCACGGAGGTTCAAGCGCGCCGCGTCGTCCGCGCCGTAGACCGCTACCTGTATGATCCGCGCATCGGCTACCGCCTCAACAGCCGGTTCGGCGGCATTCAGCAAAACCTGGGCCGGGCGTTCGGCTTTGCCTTCGGCCACAAGGAGAACGGCGCGATGTTCAGCCACATGACGGTCATGTACGCCAATGCGCTGTACAAACGCGGACTCCCCGCCGAAGGCCGGAAGGTGCTGGACTCCGTTTACCGGCTCAGCAGCGACTTTTCCGCAAGCCGGATGTATCCGGGCGTGCCCGAATACATCAACGAGAAAGGGCGCGGCATGTACAGCTACCTGACCGGCTCGGCCAGCTGGCTGCTGCTCACCCTGCTGACCGAAGTATACGGGGTCAAAGGTTCGTTTGGCGATCTGGCGCTGCGCCCCCGGCTGGCGGCGGAGCAGTTTGACGGCAACGGCGAAGCGGCCGTACGGGCCTTGTTCGCGGGGCGGAAGCTCCGCGTTGTGTACAGCAACGCCGCCCGGCTGGAGCCGGACGGGTATAAGGTCACCGCTGTCGAGATCGGCGGCCGGGCCCGTTCCTTCCAGCCGTTGGACGGAGGAGCGCTTTTGGCCCGGGAGGCTGTTCTGGCCTTGGCCCCGGAGGAGACGCACGACATCCGGGTTACGCTCGGATAAGACGGGCGGGAGGGAGCGGTTTCACCGTGTTCAAGCTGAGCAATGATCAACTGGAGGCAGACATCGCCTCCCCACATCATCCGGCGCGTCCGGGCAGGACCATGGTCCGGTTTGACCGGACGGCCTTTATCACCCAGGTGCGTTTGAAAAAAAGCGGCCTTTCGTTCTGCGTGCCGGAAACGCCGGAGGCTGGTGAAGGCTGCGGCGGCGCGGGCCTCTGCGGGGAATTCGGGCTTGAAACCCCCGACGGGTATGAGGAGGCAGCGCCCGGCGAGCCGTTCCCCAAATGGGGCGTCGGCCTTCTCACGCGGCTCGATGAAACGCCCTACGATTTTTTCCGCCCCTACCCCGCCGAGCCCTTTCGGATCGAGACGGAGGCGGGCGCCGATTGGGCGCTGTTCACGGTGCAGCCGCGCGAATGCCGGGGTTATGCGGCCCGGTTGACCAAAGCCGTAGCCTTGGACGGCGCTTCGCTGACAATCCGTTACCGGCTGGAGAACACCGGAACCAGGCGGATCGAAACCGCCGAATACGTCCATAACTTTTTGCGAATCGGCGATCATCCGATCGGGCACGGCTATACGCTCTCGTTCGCCCGGCCGTTTGCGCCGGCGGCGCCGGAGCCCGGGCTGATCCGCCCCCTGCGGTTAGAGGGGGCGGCGGTTCGCTGGCGCGAGGAAGCGGCGGCCCTCTTCTACGCCGCCATGCCGGTTGCGCCGCCGGAAGCCGCGGAACCCGCTTTGCCGGAAGGTGCGGCCTTCCTCCCCGGGCGGGCCGTCGCTTCCCGTTTCCGTCCGGGGACGGAGGGCAACGGCCTCTCCCCGCGCTGGGAGCTCCGCCACGAGCCGACCGGGGCCGCCGTACGCGAATCGGGCGATGCGCCCGCGGTCAAGCTGGCCCTCTGGGGCCACGCTTCCGTCGTTTCGCCCGAGGTGTTCGTGGCCGTGACGGCGGAGCCCGGAAGCCAGATGGAGTGGACGCGCCGCTACGACTTTCTGGCGGACTGAAAGCGGCTTGCGCACGTCAGACACACGCTTGGGCAGAAAGGCCCGCTCCCGGCAACCCGGGCGGCGGGCCTTTCGGTTATTGTCCCTGCGGCGCGTACACGCGGATTTCCGTCACTTCGGCGCGCGGGCAGCCGTTGGTCGCTTCGACGGTCAGGCGAAGCCGCTCCGCCCGGACCGGCCGGGCGATCCGGTGCACCCGCTTGCGTTTGCGGTTGCCCGTCTCCCGGTGCAGGAGCTGCCACTGGCCGCCGGCATACGCTTCAAGCCGGTAATCCCGGACCAGCTCGGGGATGACCGGGAACGGGGTGAAATGATGGTGCAGGTTGATCAAATCTTCATTGACGTCGTCATTGAAGACCAGCTGCACCTTCCCGATCTCGACCGGCTCGTTCCAGGCCAGCGCCAGCCAGGCTTCTTGCTCCGGCGCAAGCGGCTCGGACACCCACAGGTGCGGCCCGCCGTAAGGCCGCAGGTAGCCGCCCGCCGCTTCCCGCGCTTCGTACGCTTCCGTCTCCGGATAAGCGCGGAAGCAAAACGGACGGCGCGGAAGCCCGCTCATCGCCCATTCCACCACCGGCTGCTTGGGCGCGGTCTCCTCCGGCTCGCCCGTCAGGTTCGGCGCCTTGCTCCGCTTCAGGCACAGAACGCCCGTGAGCGGCTGCGAGGCTTGGCGCAGCGACACGCTGGAGTTTGCTCTGAGAATAACAAAGGCGTTTTGCGCCTCATCCGGCCGCCAGGCAAACGGGAATGACACCCATTTGCGCTCCCCCGCCGCCACCTGCGCTTCTCCGGCGGCGATAAAAGCATGGGGCACGTAATTTTCCGGCCGGCCGGTCGCCCACAGCTCCGCTTTCAGCACGGTTTCCTCCGAAGCGTCCACCAGAAGCTCCAGCCCCGTCAGCTCGGGGTGAACGGGGAACAGCAGCCCTGCATCCTCGTCCAGCCGGTGCACCGCCCCCGCTGCCCCCGCCTCCTCCGGCTCCTCCACCGCCAGCCGGCGGAGCGTCGAGGAGGCCTTCGCGGCCGCCCGGCGGGCCAGGTCCGCTTCGTCCCGGTTGGCGATTCCGAGCACCGAGCCGTCCTGCCGCAGCAGCGTCTGCTGCAGCTCCTCCAGATGCCGATCGTAAACGCCGCGCGGCGTGGTGCCGTGCCGCAGCGCAAGCGCCGCGCCCGTCCCGGCGGCTTCGCCCATCACCGCACAGGTCGCCATCACCCGGGTCGTGCCGAAGGCGACATGGCTGGCGCTGATGTTCCGGCCGGCGAACAGCAGGTTCGACACGTTGGCCGAATACAGGCAGCGGAACGGAATGTGATAGTTGCCGTCCATGTGCAGGTGCTTCGAGCCGCTTTCCGCTGCATACATGCCCTGCGGCGGATGCAGGTCGATCGACCAGCCGCCGAACGCGACCCGGTCCGCAAACCGGCGCTGGGCCAGAAGATCGTTCTGGGTCAGCACGTAATCGCCGACAAACCGGCGGTACTCCCGCTTGCCCGGAATCGAGCCGACCCATTCCAGCGTTAAATGATCGGCCTCAAAGCGTCCGGAATTTTTGATGTAAGCCCAAATGCCGTAAATCACGGCCCACAGCTCGTCCCGGATGCGCTCGTTTTCATGCAGCACGTCATGCTCGCCGCCCCATTCGATCCACCAGTAGTGGCAGCCGGAATCGCCGCTTTTGATGACCCGGCGCAGCGGAATCGGAGTCGCGGCGATGTCCTTGGCGAAGGCCGGCGGCACAAAGGGGACCGGACGGCCCGCGTCCTTGGTGTAAAACAGGAGCGTGCTGCCGAGCGTAATCCCGTCCGCTTGCTCCGGCGCCCAGGCCTCCCCGTACTCGTCCCGCGCTTCGCGCCCGATGCGGTGCCGGGCTCCGGCCAGAAAGCCGACCAGCCCGTCCCCGGTGCAGTCGAGAAACATCCCGCTTTCAAACCGGAGCATCCGCTCCGAGCCCATCATCCAGCCGGTGACGGACAAAATCCGGCGGTCCTCCTCCGGCCCTTCCGCTTCCACCTCATGCACATCCGTGTTCAAAAAAAGCCGCAGGTTTTTCTCCGCCCGCGCCGCGTCCAAAAGCACCGCGTCCCAATAATACGGGTTCCCTTCCGCGTTGCGGTACTGGTTTTCCACAAACAACTCGCCCATAATGCCGGTCTCGCGCGCGTAACGGTGCGTGCCGTGGGCGGTCGCCCCGCAGACCCAAACCCGCACCTCGCTGCTGGAATTGCCTCCGAGCACCGGCCGGTTATGCACCAGCGCCACCGTTTGCCCCAAGCGCGCCGCCGCGATGGCCGCGTTCAGCCCCGCCAAACCGCCGCCGACGACCGTGATGTCCGCCTGAATCGTTTCCCGTCTCATTCGCTCGCACCCCGTTTATCCAAAATTTCCGCCCCGCTTCTTGAAAGAGCTTCATTCGAAAGGTTATAGTGTCATTATAAAAAGGCGAATTCCCGAATGCCATGCACGGAATTAATATGTGCCTATCCATAATTTCACCCGGGAGGCTTGAATCGATGGTTATCCCCGACGCCCGGCTCGACCCGGTTGCCACTTCCCATTACTATTGGGAGGCCAAGCCGGCTTTTCAACTCGACTCGGATGTATACGAGGAATGGGTGCTGTTTGCCGTGGCCGGGGGCCGCTTCCGGTTTGGCATCGGCGAGGCGGAGGGACTCGCTTCCCGCGGCGATCTCGTGCTTTGCCCGCCGGGCGAAGCCTTCCGCCGGACGGTGGTTGAGCCCGTTTCGTTCCACTTTTTCCGGTTCCGCTGGCAGCCCGCAGCGGAAGACGGCAAAGCGCCGATCCCGCTGCCAAGGGGAGGCCGGCTGACGCTGCTGGACCGGCGGCGGGTAGACTCGACCTACGACTACCTGGAGCGGCTGTCCGGCTCGCCTGCCGAGCCGGCCGCCCTGCTTCGGGCCGGCCATTTTCTGCGGGACCTGTGGCAGCTTGCCTGCCTGGAAGCCGACCGGCCGGGAGGCCCGCCGGCGGAACCCGGCGATCCGGCGATGCGGGAGGCCGCCGAGCTGATCCGTCGCCACGCGTTCGACAAAACGCTGCTGAAGGACCTTTCCGCCCGGCTGGACCTGTCGCCCGTCCAGTTTACGCGCCGCTTCCGACGGACGCACGGGCAGACCCCGATGGAATACGCCACCTCCCTCCGGCTGGAGCACGCCCGGCGGCTTCTGCTGGAAAGCGGCCTGACGCTGGACCGGATCGCGGAGGCGTGCGGGTACGAGAACGGATTTTACCTGAGCCGCATGTTCCGGAAGAAGTTTCATCTGCCGCCTTCGGAATACCGCAAAGCCCACCGCATGTAAGGGCCCGGCTCGCGGGGGAATGCCGGGAGAGCGGTCCGCACGCCGCCGTCCCGGCGTTCATAAACAAAGCCCGAAGGCGCCGTTATCATGGCGTTTCGGGCTTTGCTTCTTTCCAGACGATGGCGTGGCCGGTTCCGCTCCACCGCTCGTAAAACAGCTTTCGCTCCCGGTTGAAAAGGCAGCGCAGAAGCTGGAAGCCGAGTACGGCGTCGATCCCGAACAGCGCCCAGACATAGCCGAACCGGATAATGCCCGGCACCGGGACGCCCGTGCTCAGCAGGTACAGCAGGACGAGATGCAGCCCGCCGAGGCCCAAATAAAGCGGTCCGTACCGGAGAATCAACTCGCTGAAGCGGATTCGCTCCCCCTGCCCCGTCACGCGGATGCGGACCATCCACTTGCCGAACGTCAGCCCCCCGGTCAAAAAGGGCAGCGCGACAAAATAGACAAAGCAGCCGATGAAATAGCACATGGGGCCGTAAAAATGGATCAGCACCCCCAGCAAGGGAAACAGAATAACCCAGTCGATTCCAAAAGCCAGCAGCCGCCGCGTATACGTGACCCTTTTGGCCGAGCGGTCCAGCTTTTCGTCCAGCTTGTCGATTTTGGGCAGCCGCGAGCCGATCCACTCGCCTACTAAATAACCGAGCATGCCGCCAAGCATATTCGTCATCAGATCGTCCACGTCGAACAGCCGGTACGGATAATCAAAAATTCCGTAAAGCCCGGTCACCTGCGTCAGCTCGAAAAACAGCGACAGCGCAAACGAGGCGGCCAGACAGGCCGTCCAGCGGAACCGAAAGTAATAGCGCATGAAAAGGCCGAACGGCACCATCAAAAGCACGTTGAAGGCCACCTGCAGGACGGCCGGCTCGGTCAGCAGGCCGAGATAAGTCGCAGGGACGTCCGCACGGAAGGCCGTCTCCCGCAGAATGTCCCGAATGAATTGGAACGGGACGAGCTGCATGTAAGACGCCGCCTGGGGCGGATCGTTGTGGATGCTCGACGGAAAAGGAAGAATCACAAGAAAGAGCGCGTTCAGCAGATAAAGCAGAAACAAATAAAGCAAAACCGCGCGGGTTTTGTTTACGTAGCCGTGCCGGCGGTACTGCACCAACAGAAAAGGCAGGGTGAACAGCAGCGCGGCGAACGGAAAGCCCGCAAAGGCGTAGGAGATCGGGAACAGGTAGGAATTTAGCATTTCGTTCCCCCTTCTCCACGGCGGGCTGTCAGGCCGTGCAGCGTTTGCATCATGAATCAAATCCTTCAGGTAAGTTTTCGCCGACCACGTCCGGGTATCTCCGGGAAACGCGGTTGCGGCCATTTTGCTTCGCTTCGTACAGTGCCGTATCCGCCAGCCGGTAAATGGCCTCCAGGGGAAGGCGGGCGGCGGCGTTTACCGTTACGAGCCCCATGCTGATCGTCCGTGCGCCGGAGGAGCAGGGCGCAAGGCCGCGTTCCGCCGCACTGCGCAGCCGGGCGGCCATCCGGTCCGATTCCGCCTCCCCGGCTCCGGGCAGCGCGATCGCAAACTCGTCTCCCCCGTAACGCCCGAAAAACGCTTCCGGCGGAAGCACGGCCGTTACCGACCGGGAAAATTGAACAAGCACTTCATCGCCTGCTTCGTGTCCGCAGGTGTCGTTGACCTCCTTGAAATGGTCGATGTCGACAAGGAGGAAGGAAAGGGGCTCACCCTGTCTGCCAAGCCGCTCCAGCGCCCGCCGGGTCTCCGCGATAAACGTCCGCCGGTTCAAAATCCCTGTAAGGTCGTCCACGGCGGCCAGCACCGTCAATTCGGCGTCCGCCCGCTCCTTGGAAAGCAGAATAAAGCCCGTATTGCCCAGGATCATCACCAGATAAAGCGCCAGAAACGACATCGTCTGATAATAGCTGGCGGCAAACAGGCTGACCGTATCGCCCGAAGCCAAAGCGCCCAGGGCGCGGCCGACGAGCGCGGCCATTACGAACGCGTAAAGCCACCCCATCACATGCTTCAGGGAGGACGCGGGACGGGCCTTCAAAAGCTTGTAAGCCGGATAAACGATAAAGCCGATCGTCACCAGCGAAGCATAGAAAATCCGTACCGACTCGACGTTATAGAACAGAACCAGCAGGTGAAAGCCGGCAAGGCCTCCCAGCGTATAGGCAAAATAAAAGCGCCTTATTCCCGGCGTCAACGCCCCCAGGACAAGCGCAAGCGAGATCGTTTCCAGCGAAGCGCCCAGCATAAGCAGCGAATTCCCCAGCGTGACGGTCACATAATCCGCGGCCACACCGCGAAGCCCGAGCAGGCACCAGGCGACGGCCTGCAGCCACTTGGCTGCATAAAAGGTGTTTACGGCGTTGTCGATGGCGTGATGCCGGCGGTAGGCGGCAATCAGAATCATCGAAAACAGATGCCCGAACACCAGGGAAATCATGACCGTTTTCATATCCAAGAGCAGTTCCATCGGCAAACTCACCACCACAACCCGGAACCCGAACCGGGCCGGTTTTATTGATTATAGCACGAAAATCCGTTTGCGCCCCCGGCTTCGGACCGGTATCCGCCCGTTCCGGGGACCGGCAGGTACGTAGCTTCGGCCCAACCCCAAGCTTCTACTCCCCGCGATTCGCCTAGATATTAACACCGATTGCTTTATTTCGGCGGCCGCCGTCCCATTTCCTTCCTGCCGCCGGAAAAAGCCGCGGCCTCCGGTGCGCATGCGGCGAAACCTCCGACGTGATAATATGAGGGGAGACGAAAGAAGGAGGCCATCACGCCGATGAAAAACGAGATTGTTGAGCGGTTTGTTACCTATGTAAAAGTAGATACGCAATCCGACGACGCAAGCGACACCTGTCCTTCCACGGCCGGGCAGTGGACGCTGGCGCGCATGCTGGTCGAGGAGCTGAAAGTGATCGGCATGGAGGATGTCTCCGTTGACGACAACGGGTATGTCATGGCTACCCTTCCGGCGAATACGGATAAGCCGGTGCCGACAATCGGCTTCCTGGCCCATATGGACACCGCAACCGACTTTACGGGCGCGGGCGTCAATCCGCAGCTGGTCGAAAATTACGACGGCGGCAGCATCGTGCTGAACGAGGCGCTGTCCGTCGTGCTGACGCCGTCGGTTTTCCCCGAGCTTACGCTGTACAAGGGACATACCCTTATCACCACGGACGGCACAACGCTGCTCGGCGCCGACAACAAGGCCGGCATCGCCGAAATCATGACCGCGATGGCCTATCTGATCCGCCACCCGGAAATCCGGCACGGAAAGGTCCGCGTCGCCTTCACCCCGGACGAGGAAATCGGCCGCGGGGCGCACCGATTCGACGTCGACGCGTTCGGCGCCGCCTTCGCGTATACGGTGGACGGAGGCCGGCTGGGCGAGCTGGAATACGAAAGCTTTAACGCCGCCCAGGCGTCCGTGCTGCTGAAAGGCAACAACGTCCACCCCGGAACCGCCAAGGGCAAAATGGTCAACTCCACCAAAATGGCCATGGAGTTTCACGCCCGTCTGCCCCAGAACGAAGTGCCGGAGCAAACGGAAGGCTACGAAGGCTTCTTCCATCTGAATACGATGGTCGGAGAAGTCGAGCAAACCCGGCTGAAGTACCTGATCCGCGACCACGACAAAGAAAAGTTCCTCGCCCGGAAAGCGCGCATGGTAGCCGTAGCGGAAGAAATCCGGCAGCTCTACGGCGCGGACAGCGTGCAGCTGGAAATCAAGGACCAGTATTACAACATGCGCGAAAAAATCGAACCGGTCATGGAAATTGTCGAGGTGGCCTCGGAAGCGATGAAGTCGCTCGGGATCGAGCCCAGGATCGCGCCGATCCGCGGCGGTACGGACGGCTCGCAGCTGTCCTTCAAAGGGCTGCCGACGCCGAACCTGTTTACGGGCGGGGAGAACTTCCACGGCAAATACGAGTATATTTCGGTCGACAACATGCTGCTTGCGGTGCAAACCGTCATCGAGATCGTCAAGCGGTTCGAGGAACGGGTGGAGCAGGCGGCGAAATAACACCGACGCCTTGCGCCGAAAGCCGGCCGTTCACCCCGAAGCTCATTCTCGATCGTTCCGAGGACCCAACCGGCGATTTTCCGCCGGTTGGGTCTTCTTCGCGAATTTCCGGCAGCGGAACGGCTTCCCAGGGCGAAACGCCTTTGGGAACCGTTCCGTTTTTGCATTGCCGCCGGCCTCCATCCCTTTCGGCTCCCCCCCGCTCCACGCGCTTCTCCGGGACACCTGCTAAAAGAACCGCTCCTTGCGGCCGATAAATAGGACAGACATGAAATCATTCCCAGAGTTAGGGGCTGAAAGCTTGAGCAACGAACAGCAATCCCCATCCAAAACCAAAGGCTGGCTGAAAGGCGTTTGGGCCGCACGGCCGGAATCGGCGGACGCCCGCCCGGATTCCGGTGCACCCGGCAGCACACAGGGCTTGCCGGAATCCGGCGGCGCCGAACCGGACCAGCCGCGGCAGGACCCGCCTCCCGTACCCGCTCCGTCTATTCTGGAGCAGGACCAATTTGCGCTCGCGCTTACAGTGGCTGTTGAAAACATGCTTCACGACCGGCAATTGGCGCAGTTCAAGCTGAGGGACCTGGAAAACGCGCTGCAATCGGCCGGCGAGACGATCAACCGGCTGAAAACCGACAACGGCACCAAGGATCGCCTTTTGCTGGACAAGGACAAGGAAATCCGCAGTCTGGAAGACGCGCTTACGGGCCGGCAGATGAGCTACGACCAGCTTTTGGAGGATTACAAGGACTTTCAAAGCACGTCGGGCAGCGCAATTGACAACCTGAAATACCAGCTGGAGAAAGAGCGGGCCAAGTACAGCAAGCTGAACGAGGAGCTGGCCCGGCAGCAGCTGGACGCATTGGAGAAAGCCAAACGCCTGGAGGAGAAAATCCGCGACCTGGAAGCCGAAAACGCCCAGCTCGCCGGCCAGCAGGCGCGCATGGCGGAGGAAAAAGCGCAGCTTCTGCAAACCGTCAGCGACTTTACCGAACGGATGACCTTTTCTTTCTCCCAGTCCGATAAACCGAAATCCGCCGTCCTTCCGCAGACCGCCGACTAACCTACCCTCCGGGAGGAACGACCGATGATTCCATACACCGAAAAACGGCTGGAGCTTTTGGCCGTGGAGCATGATTCTTCCCTGTCCGGCGCCGCCTTGGTGAACGTATCCTTTGGGCAGAGCTGCGAAGTGAAATGGCGGCTCGACCGGGAAACGGCGGAGGAGCTTGCGCTTGCGCTTCCGCTGCCGCCCGGCACCCGCTGCCGTCTTTCGTTCCGGGTCCAGTGGGATGCCTCCCGGCAGCGCTATTACAGCCGCTATACCCGGACGGCCGGCGGCGTCAGCCGGCACACACGCTTCCCCTGTTCAAAGCAGTACGCCGACGCCCTCGCTTCGCTAAGGGACGCCGCCACTCCGGACGACCTGCTGCGTCTGCCGTTTCTCACCCCGCTTGCCGCAGCGGCCCCCGCCGGAGCGCAGCCGGCGGCGGAACACAGAGGCGGCGCGGCCTGCGGCGAAGCCGCCGCTTCCGGGCGGCGCGGCCCGGCAGCCCGTGCCCCGGGAAAACGCCGGGCCGGCGGCCTGCTGTCGCTCGGGCTTCTGACCGGCCTGGCGCTATTGCTCGTTTCCGGCACCGATGCGGAGCCCCCTTCCTTGCTGAACGGCGGGGCGGGGGCTCCGGCCGCACCGCCTTCCGGTTTTTCCGCCGGCAGGCCCGAGGCTCCGCTTGGACCGGCCTTGCCGATCAAAAGCGGGACAGCGGGGCCGGGCGGTTTTCTTGCGTCCGTTCCGCGCAAGGCGGAAGCGCCCGCACCGCCCGCAGCAGAGGCGGCGGACGCGGAGACGTCCGCCCCTCCCGAAGCGGAGCTGCCGGTTTTCCTCCTCGACCGGACGGTGACCTTTGACGTGCCCGAGGACTCGGTGGCGCTGACGTTTGATGACGGCCCTTCCGTCTACACGGACGAAATTGCCGCCCTTCTGAAAAAAAGGAATGCGGGCGGCACCTTCTTTTTCGTCGGCCAGCAGGCCGAGAAGTTCCCGGACCAGGTCCGGCGCGCCGCGGAGGCCGGCTTTTCGGTCGGCAACCACTCCATGAACCACCGGGACCTCAGCAAGCTGCCTTATGCCAAGCAAGAGGCCGAAATTCTTGACAGCCGCCGGCTGCTGGAGCAATTGGCGGGCGTTTCCGTTCATTTGTTCCGCCCTCCCTACGGGGCCAAGAACGAAGCCACTCTAAAGCTCGCGGAAAAAGAAGGCCTGAAAATCGTTCTGTGGAACGAAGACCCGATGGATTGGAAGGCGAAAGACAAGGACGCCATCGTGAATGCCGTCGTCCGGTCCGATCCCGCCGGCTCGATCATTCTCCTGCACGAATCGGAGGCAACCCTCCGGGCCCTTCCGGACATTCTTGCCTTCCTGGAGAAACAGCGGTTAAAACCCGTTCGGCTGCAATAAAGCCGAAATGTTAACAAGCTTGTAAAGAATGCGGGCAAGCCGAGGGCGCTTCGCGTGGTATAATGAAAATCGAATGAAAACAAGAATGATTTTAAATATTCTTACAGTAGGGATGAGTGCAAACATGAACGGCGTCTTCGCCCGGTTGGAGAAATACGGGCTTTCCCTCTATGTCATCCGTGTAACCCTGGCTGCTTCGCTGTCCTGGGTTATTGTGCATTCCCTTTACGGGGACCGTTACTTCTACTTCGCGCCTCTGGCGGCGATTCTGATTACCCAGGGCAGCGTAAAAGCTTCATTCGAAAAAGGCGTCTACCGGCTGATCGGTGTCCTGCTCGGCGGCGTCGTCAGTCTGGTCGTCGGCAGCCTGTTCGGCTTGAGCGCCCTGTCCATCCTGCTTATGCTTCTGATCGGCATCGGCGCCGCAACCGCCTGCCGGATCAACATCCTGGCCGTTACGCAGATCGGCGTCACCTCGGTGCTCGCCTTGTCCTTTTTTCATGACGATTACGTTTTGTGGCGGCTCGCCGAAACGTCCATCGGCGTGGCGCTTGCCCTCCTCGCCAACATGGTGATCGTCCCGCCGAACAGCTTTGCCGGGGCCAAACGCGCGGCGCTCGACTCCGCCCGGCTGCTGGCGGAAGCCTTGAACGGCCTGCTTCCCGGCGCAGGCAAAGCATGCCGCGACGAGGCCGCCGCTTCCCTGGACCGCGCCGCCGCCCTTCTCGAGCAGAGCGCACAGGACCAGAAAGACCTGCATTTTACGGTGGCGCATTACAAATGCCGCTTTGAGATCAAGGAGCTTGCCGCCACGACGGGCCACCTGCGAACGATAGCCGCGCTTTCCGGGCAAATCCGGGAAGATCTGGCCCTGCTGCCCTCCTACGACAACGAGATGGCTTCCCGCCTCCATCCGGTGTTCGCGCACACGGCGGATTGCATTCGGCTCTACGGGGAAGAAAGGCTTGGCGGGCCGCCCGTACCCGGCAAATCGCTGCTGCAGGCCATCCAGCAGGCCCGGGCGGAGCAGCTCGTGTTGTTCTCGGAGGTGCAGGGGGTATTTCCGCTTACGGCCATCCGGGATCTGGGCGCCGTGTTCTCGCACCTGAACCGCCTCCTGGACGACATGGAATCGGCTGTCCGCGACCAGTACGCCGCCGCTCCGCTGCCGGCGAAGGCCGCGCAAACGCGCGCGCTGCTTCCCTGAGCGGGCACTATCGCGCCCAAGCTGCGGCCCCAAAAGCGAGCGCTCGGCCGCAAGCAAGCATGAACAAAAAAGCTGTCCCCGGTTTCCCGGGGACTGATCCCTGTTTGTGAGACAGGATCAGTCCTCCCGCCGGAAGGACAGCTTTTTCGTTTGGTTTTATGACCCGGAAGGCTCGCCCGCCCAATCCAGAAAACCGTCGATGTCCCCGCACTGCAGGTAGGGCACCGCCGCTTCGATCCGATCCAGCGGCCAGTTCCACCAGCAGGTTTCGAGAAGGCGTTCGATTTGCTCCGGGGCAAACCGGAATTTGACAACCGCCGCCGGGTTCCCGGCGACAACCGAATAGGGCGGCACATCCCGGGTAACCAGCGCATTGGCGCCAATGACCGCTCCATCCCCTATGGTAACCCCGGACAGAATAGTAGCCCCCGAGGCAATCCAGACATCATGACCGATGATGACGTCGCCTTTCGATGCCGGATGGCCTTTGATGTGTGAAAAAGCCGGATGAAGGCCATTGAACGGGTAGGTGGTCACCCAGTCGGTGCGGTGATTTCCGCCCAGAAAAACCGTCACCTTGTCGGCAATGGAACAAAACTTGCCGATTCTTAGCGACGTGTCTTCTCCCCAGGATTTGATTTCCGGCGTTCCGTAAGTGAACGCGCCGATGACGACCCGCCCGTTCCGCCTTTCCGGAAATGCCGCTTTCAGCTCTTCCAGCCGCATAAGGCGTCCCCGCTTTCCGTAAAATCTCTTGCTGTTTCCCGACCTCTGCTTCATAACGGACGGAGGCTGTTTCTGTGCAGCGGATGTTCCGCTTTAAACTTATATCGGCCAAAAGTAGATCGCCTGTTAGCGCATCAACCCATTCCCTCGCACGGCTGTTCACCTGCGGTAAACATAAACCTTGGTCCGGTACAGATCGCCGCAGGTCACGACCCGTTCCGGCTGCCAGCCCGGCAAAGCGAAGTAGACGCTGACAACGCAGGCCCCCGGCTTGAGGCGCTCCGCAAGGATGCCGCTCAGCCGCCGCATACCGCCCGGGTACAAATAGCAAACCACCGCGTCCGCCTGCCCGAAGGGATACGCATAGAGATCGCCTCGCCGGAAGGAAAGCCGGCCCTTCGCAGCATGCTGCGGATGCAGGCGAGCGGCAAGCGCGGCCCGCGCCCGCGAAACCAATAGCGGGAGGGGGGAATTCTCGATTCCGGTGACGGTCAGGCCCGGATGCCGGCGGGCCAGCTCCAGCGCAAGCGCCCCCCAGCCCGACCCGGCTTCGACCACGTTCCCCCGTCCCGCAAGCGCCGCCGCCGTCTCCCTGACTGCCGCCCGGCGCGCGGGGGCGGAGGAAGGCATCGGCGAAATGCCGTTCCGGATGCTCCGGATGACCAGGGACAACAGCGCCCCAAGCATAACCGCCGCCGCAAAAGCAAACACCGCCGCTTCCATCTTCCTCCTCCTCTTCCGCAACGGTACCCGGACCGTGGAATCCGCCTCCTTAGCCGCGCAGCGCTTGCTCCAGCGAGCGCGTCCGCCGGCTGACCTTCCAGAAGACCGTGACGGTATCGATCAGGAGCGCCAGCGCGATCAGGTAGATCGTTCCTTCCGTTCCCTTGGTCCAGATGGTGCTAACCGTTTGATAGGCCTCACTCCCGGAGGCAAGAATACCGGCCTGCACCAGCTCGTTCATAAAATCCGGGTTCCATACCGCCGGGTCCGCAAAAAGAAAAGCCAGGAGCACGAGCTGAACCGCATTGCATCCTAAATTCCACACGGCAAGGGCCATCGTCCACCGGCCGCGCACCAGCTTCCAGATTTGAAAGCCGATCGACAAGGCCGTGATGACGTAAAGGAGAGGCAGGTAGGCACGGATTGTCCCCGGATCAAAGATGGGGACCATTGGCGTAATGCTTCCGTCGACCTGGGAGTATACGCCGAACAGGTGGCTGTACCGCGTGAGAATCAGCAGAAAGAAGATCGAAAAAACAATCGACACGGCCGGCTCCCCCCAGCAGATTTTGGTCCGCTGTTCCGTGATCGGAGGGAGCTGGGAGGGACTCCACGGCTTTTCTTTCCTCAAGCTGTACCCGTCCATTCGCACGCCCGCCCGCTCCACCAAAAAAACCGCCAGGGTGACCCAGGCAAACCCCTGCACAACCGCTCCAAAAAGAGTCCCGAAATAGTCGGCGGTATCCTTCGCAATGCTGGCCGGCTCAACGATGATGCGAACCGCAAAGACCGCCGTGATGCCGAGCAAAATGGAGAACCCGACGATCTTCAGGAGCTGCACATACAGATCAAACACGCCCGGGCCGATCAAATGGCGCGGACCTCCCCGGTATTTGGCCGCCAGATCGGCCGGATTGCCCAATGCCAGCAGAACCGCTTCGATGTCCTCGGCGCTTGCGGGGCCGCCTCCTGTCCGCTCCTCCAGCATGTCCTCGATCAGTCCTTGAAGTTCCTTTTCAATATCCGCCCGCTGGCTTTCCGGCAGCCGCTGACTGACGGCCTGAATATACCTTTCAATCAAGTCCATGCTCGCGCCCTCCTAAGATTGGATTAACCGCTCCATCGTTTCCGCCATGCTCCGCCATTCGTCGCACAGCCGGCGGTAGACCGTCCGGCCCGCTTCGCTCAGCTGATAATACTTGCGCGGCCGCGCTTCGTTTGTGTCCCAGCTGCTTTCCAGCAGCTCCTGCTTTTCCAGCCGCCGCAGAAGCGGGTACAGCGTTCCCGGATCGACGGCGATTCCCTTCTCCTCGAGCGTGGCGACCAGAGAATACCCGTATTGCGGCTGCTCCAGCTGGCTGAGCACGCCGATAATAATCGTTCCCCGGCGCAACTCCTGAAGCATGCCGGCTACCGCGTCCTTGTCTTCGTTCATGTCATCAGCTCCTGGAAATGATTATACTGTGTAACGCACACTATTGTAAATAGCACATTAGTGGATTATATAAAATACCCACCGAAAGGCGGACCATCTGTCGAGAAAGTCTCGATAACCTTTGACCGAAGGCACCTGTTCCGAACATCAATTGGAGCAGAGAGCCATAACCAACTCGGCCCGCCGCTGGTTTCGGACCCTATTAGCGCCCTCCGGCACCGTAATTTGGAAAAGAACGGCAAGGTGATGGGCGTCTACCGGCAAAAGGGTGCGGGTGCGAAACTCCCTATAACCAGAGGGCTTCGCGCTTGCAGGCGGGACAGGAGGTGCAAAAAAGCAACTAATCACCCCTTTATCGGCTATTTTCGATCGAATAAGTGCAAAAAGGCAATTATTTCTCCCGTTTTCTCCGGTTATTGTATCTTTAGCTAGAAATAAGTGCGTATATGAAATTATTTCGTGATTGGAACGAGAAACCACTGGAAATAAGTGTCGTTGAGCACCTATTTCCTTCTTTGGTCATCGTCGTTGGTTTGTGCTCCCTCCTAGCATTTTTCAGCCAAGCAAGCAGAAGCAGAAGGAAGAGTGAGCAAGACAAACGGGGAGCTCTGACGACGGCAGCCGTATAGAACATGAAGAAGATGGCTACCCACCAGGAGCGCCGAGACAAACGCAACGATCCCCTCGTTTTTCCCCTTTACAACGAGACAAACGCAAAAGAAACCCGCGATCATTAAAATGATCCGGGTTTCTCGACAAGCTGAGCCGCCGCAAGGCGGGTGTTCCCGTATAACGTGTGCATAAATGCGTTGCGTTTCTCCAACCAGGTTGAAAGCTCCCCTACCGGACGTACCGGAGCCCGTCTTCACCCCTGCAGCGTGCGCCAAAAATAAAACGTCGCGTACGCTTCCCAACCTGCGTATGGGAGGAACACTTCCCGCAGCTCCGCCGGAGTCGGCTTTCGTTCCATCCCGAGCAGCCGCTTGACGGCGTTCTGGAGCCCGACGTCCCCGACCGGAAAGGCTGTCGGATCGCCCAGGCACCGCATCCGCACATACTGCGACGTCCACGGTCCAATGCCCGGCATGCCGGTTAGCCGTTCCTCCACCCGCGCCGGATCGTTCCAGGCCAGCAAATCCTCGCGCCGCAGCGCGCCCGACGCCATCTGCACAGCAGCCTCCCGGATCGCCCGGGTTTTGGCCCGGCTGAATTGAAGGCCGGCCCATTCCTCTTCGCGCGAATCGGCGATCCGGGCCGGTTCGGGAAACCGCCAATACGTCCGGCCTTCCCAAACGGCGCTTTCCCCGAACGCGCGGGCCAGGTTGCCCTTCAGCTGATACGCGAAGGTCAAATTGACCTGCTGCCCGGCAATCGCCCAGCACAGCGCTTCAAACAGATCCGGAATGCCGACCACGCGAAGGCCCCGGTATTCCGCTGCGACCGGACCGAGCAGCGGGTCCGCCGCCGCCAGTTCGTAGAATGGCGTCAGCTCCCGGTCCAGGTCGAACCAGTCACGGATATAGCGGGCCAGCTCTTCCTGCTCCCGAGGCGTAAATTCCCCTTCTCCTTCGGGCAGCTCTACCCGCAGAAGACGGCCGTCCGGGCTGTACAGGCGAATCAGCCGGTTTCTCCCCCCGATGCGAAGGAGACGGGTCACATGCGTTTCATCCGTCGCATAGAGGCACTCCAGCGGGGACCGGGCCAGATAGTCCAGGCAAGCCGGGAAGCTGAAATCGGGAGGCGGGAGCAGCTCAAAAACGGAAGCGGGCATGTCCCACAGCCTCCACATGGCGAATGCCTTCGAGCTCCAGCAGCTCCTGCTTGATCGTGAGGCCGCCCCGGTAACCCGTCAGCGTTCCGTTTGTTCCGATAACCCGGTGACAGGGCAAAATGACCGGCAGCGGATTCCGCCCGTTCGCCGTCCCGACGGCGCGCACTGCGTTGGGCCGCCCAAGCATGCCGGCAAACTCCCGGTACGTTCTCGTCTCGCCCCAGGGAATCCGGGCGAGCCCGAGCCAAACCTCCTTCTGGAACGCCGTTCCCCACAGGTCCAGCGGAATGCCCTCAAAATCGACGCGGCGGCCTTCAAAATAGTTCTCCAGCCGCTCGGCGACGCCATACTCCGTAAACAGCCCGCGCTCCTCCGTCAGCGAGTGGCCGGGCGCAAAACGTCCCAGCCAGCCGGACGCTTTCTCCAGGCCGTCCCCCCGAAACAGCAGGCGGACAACGCCTTTGGCGCTGGCCAATATGATCCACGGCTGGCCGTTCAGGGCCAGCGTGCTGTAATAAATGCGCTGCGCGTTCATGCGCGCTCCTCCTCTCGGGCAAGCGCCCGGTAGTCTTTGGGTGAGCAGCCGGTCTTCCGGTGAAACCAGGAGGAAAAATGGGAGGCGCTGCGGTAGCCGACAGCTTCTCCGACCTCCGCCACGGACCGCGCGGAGCCGCGAAGCAGCTCCTGCGCCGCCCGCAGCCGCACCTGCTCCAGCTTCTCGGACGGCGTCCGTCCGGCGGCGCGCTTGTAGGTCTTCTGCAGGTGAAACGGGCTTACCCCCAGCACGGATGCCAAACCGGACAAGGTGATCGGGCGATGATAGTCCGTCTCGAGAATGCCGTCCACTTGACTCGCCAGCACGGCATCCGGCGCCAGCCGGCCGTTTGTTTCCGGCTTGCAGCGCTTGCAGGCCCGGAAGCCGGCGCGTTCCGCTTCCCGGATTGAATAGAAAAACGTGACGTTCTCCGCCTTGGGCGTCTTGGCCCGGCAGGACGGCCGGCAGTAAATCCGCGTCGTGCGGACGCCGGTATAATAGATTCCGTCAAAGGTCGTCTCGCGGCGCACCACCGTCTCGTAAACCCGGCGAAACAAGCTTTCCTCCATGTCCTTCACCTCACACCGCCAGTATAAGCCATCCCCCCGGCTTTTAACAGAAAACCGCAACAAGTGCGCAAGATTCCGCAAGAAAAAGACGGGCGCCCGCGCCCGTCCTTTCGCTTCAATATGGTCAGCTGCCCGCCAGTTCCACGGAGATGGTTTCGGGGGCGGCGCTTTGGTATTTGCGGATAATGGAAACCTCCACCCGCCGGTTTTTGGCCCGGCCCGCTTCCGTGCCGTTGTCGGCGATCGGGTGCGTTTCTCCGTAGGCCACCGCGCTGAATTTGGCCGGATCCACGTTCGGATCGAGCAAAAGCAGCTTCATGAAGTTGAGCGCCCGGTCGGAGCTCAAATCCCAGTTGGAGTAATACCTGCTGTTGGAGATCGGCACATTGTCCGTGTGACCCGACACCACGACGTTGTACTCCGGGAACTGCTGAAGCATGTCCGAGATGGAAGCCGCCAGCTGGCGCGATTCCGTCTTAATGGCAGCGTCGCCCGACGCAAACAGCGCATTGTCGCTGATGGTGATCATCAGCTGCGAGTGATTCAGCTTGGTGTCCAGCTCGGCGCTGAGCCCGTTCTGCTTGATATAAGCGTCCAGCTGCTTCTTGAGGTTCTCCAGGTCTTCCTGCTCCTGCTGCTGCTTCGCTTCGTACTGCTTCTGGGCCTCTTCGGCCTTCTTGTCCGTGGCGTCCGTCTCCACAAGCGGCGGCTGCCCGTCCTTGACCTCCGTCAGGCTCGGTTTGTTGATGCTGGCATCGAACAGCCCGTTGCCTCCGTGGAAGGCCGAGTTAAAGCCCTGCGCCATTTCCTGCATCTTCTGCGTATCGACCGCACTCATGGCATACAGCACGAGGAACAGCGCGACCAAAAGCGTCATCAAGTCCGAATAAGGGAGCAGCCAGGATTCATCTGCGTGCTCCTCATGATCGTCATGCTTCTTCTTTTTGCTCACCGGCTCCGCCCTCCTTCGCTTCCAGTTTGGCTCTTTCCGGAGCGGTCAGGAACACAGCCAGCTTCTGCGACACGGCTGTCGGGGAAACGCCCGATTGAATCGACAGCACGCCTTCCAGCATGATCGTCTTCACTTCCATCTCCTGCTTGGAAAGGCGCTTCAGTTTGTTCGCGATGGGGTGCCAAAGCACGTACCCGGTAAAAATACCGAGCAGCGTGGCGATAAACGCGGCCGCGATGGCCTTCGTCAGCTTCTCGATTTCGCTCATGTCGGCAAGCGCCGCGATCAGACCGATAACGGCGCCAAGCACCCCGAGGGTCGGCGCGTACATGCCGGCCTGCGAAAAGATCAGCGCACCCGATTTATGGCGCTCCTCGCTCGCCTGGATTTTCTCCAGCAGCACTTCCCGGACGAAATCCTGGTCGTTGCCGTCGATAATCATCCGCATGCCGCTTTTCAGGAAATCGTCTTCTATCTCTTCCACCTTGGATTCAAGAGCGAGCAGCCCTTCTCTCCGGCTGATGGACGTCCAATCGGTAAACATGTGAACCAGATCGCTTTTGGAAGCCGTCTTTTGCTTCACGAATACAATTTTGAACAGCTTGGGAATGCGTTTGACCTCGTTCATCGGAAACGCCATAAAGATGGAGGCCGCCGTCCCGACCAGGATGATGACGAACGCCGCCGGATTGGCCAAGCTGGACAGCGGAGCGTGCTTGAGAATCATTCCCCCGACAACGGCAACGAAACCCAGAATCAGACCGATAATTGTCGCTATTTCCATGATGCACCTCATTCAAAAAAAGTAAGCCCCTGACGCCCTGGCGCGGCGCACCGGTTCCCGGAGCGGCGGCCGTTTATGCTGAGGCACATACTCTTTTATCGACAAAACCGGTCCGAGATTTGAGTCTTTTTTAACAGGAATAAATTCACTGGAAGCATCAAGAAAAACGGCCAGATCTTCGTGCGGATGGGCTTCTAGTCCCCGAGCCGCTTTTTCCGTCTGCGCAGAGCCCGTACCGCCGCCCAGACAGCCGCCGCCAGAAGGGGCAGAACGATCAGGGCAATTCGCGCGGGATTCGGCACCCAAACCGAAGCGCGGATTTCGGTCGGCTCGGTTAATGCCACGTTCCAGACCAGGGTGCGTCCTTCATCCCGGTCCGCGTTGTTCTCACCCACCAGATCCAGCGGAAGCGTAATCCCCGCCTCGAAGTCCACCTGGCTTTCCACCAGGCCAAGCAGCAGGCCGGACGCCGGCAGGTTGTCCTTCAGCTCCTGCAGTCCCCCGCCGGGCAGACGGTCCAGGTCGCGGAGCGGGTCAAGCACAGCCTCCACCCGGTAAGCGGTGCCGAAAAATCCTTTATCCGCCGTCACCTGCACCCAATCCTCCAAACGGTCAAAGCCCTCGCGCTTCCCGGAGAACGCAAATTGCTTGCGGATGGTATAAAGGACCGAACCGCCGGAGACGGAACGCTCGTATGCAAAGCCGTTTTCCCGCGCGGCGTCCTCCAGCCGCTTTTCGGCCGATGCGAAGCGCGAAGCGACGTTTTCTTTTACCGCCAGGGTAACGGCCAGCTCGGCGCTCCGGTCCGCGTGCACCGTAACGTGAACGTTTCCTTTTACGCATCCGACCAATAAAAATATGAGAGCGGCCACCATCGGCAGCAGGCGAATGATTGGTTTGTTCATGGCTTCCTCCCGTGATCCGTCGGGAAGACTTGTCCCGGCTTCCCGTTTCCTTAACTGTACCACGGCTGACCCTCCCCAGACACAAAAAAAGAAGCGCCCCGCGGCAGTCTTCCCTGCAGCGGAGCGCCCGGAGCCTTGCGGCGTGCCGGCTCTTTCGTATTCCGTTCCCGATCCGCCGGCCGCCTTTCATACCGGGCGCCGGCGGGCGTCCCGCGCCTTCCCGTCCGGAAGCCCTGGGAGCGCTAGGTCGTCGCCAAAACCCGCACCGGGACGCCGAGGTCCTCGGCCAGCTTCCGGTAATGGCCGCCCTTTGCCAGGATCGCCTGGATGCCGACCATTTCGACGCCCATCTCGGCAAATTGCGCCGCGATGCAGCGGATCGTCGCGCCCGAGCTGATCACGTCGTCGAGCAGCAGGACCCGGTCCCCGGCCTTAAACCCGTCGAAATAAAGGTAGTTTTCGTTATATGCCGTTTCCCGCTTGATGCAAATTTTGAATTCCTCGTACCGCTCTTTGCTCAGCCTAAGAATGTTGACCGGCTTGCCGGTCTGATAAGAGACGAGCATGCCCCAGGTGTGCCCGCCCGGCTCTGGGGAAACAAGGTAATCGAAGGCCGGAAACCGCTCCAGCACGCTTTCCGCCAAGCGGTCCGCAATTTCGCGGGTGAGCTCCGGTTCAATGAACGTTCCCCGTTCCCCGAAGGGGTAAAGCTTGAAATCGTAACGCGTATCGCCGTTTTTGTACAAAATGACATTTCGCGCAAGGCGGATCGACTCGTTCAGCTTGACGCCAGGCTCGGACATGCGTTTCACTCCCGTCGCAAGGATTTTGGCCGGATGCCGGACGGCTGCCGGCCCGCGCAAAAAGCCCCGGGCGGCAAAAGACAAGCGCCGCGAAGCACCGCTCTGCGGCATGCCGTTGACAGGCAAGCCGAAGCAAACGCTCCGCGCCGATGTCTCTTGTAGCCTGGGGCAATTTCCGGTTGCCTGTAGATACGCTCAAACCCGATTATTGAGCTTATACAAGAGTTCGCGTCAGATTATCTGACCTTATTATTACTATGCATGCTATCACTTTGATGTTCCTCTGTCAATTCAGGATTTTTACGTTATCTTATATCACACAAAGATCATATATTATACAACAAAAGGCGGAGGCACTCCCTCCGCCTCACTCCCTCCGTCTTTTTAGGCTGTCGAGAAAGTATCGGTAGGCATTTTTGTGCATAAGTGCAACGGGCGCGATTTCCCATTAACCGGAAGGTTTCGCGCTTGCAGCGTGGACAGGAAGTGCAAAAAAGCAACTAATCAGATCATTTCTGCCTGTTATCGACCGATTAGATACAAAAAAGCAATTATTTCTCCGTTTTTCTCCGGATACCGTTTGTTTTGCCGGAATTAAGTGCGGGTAGGGAATTATTTCGCGATCGGAACGGGATACCATCGAAAATAAGTGTCGCTGTGCACCTAGTTGTCTTTTTTCCTGGGCTTCGTTGGCTTGTGCCCGCCACAAGCAGAGAGAAAAGAAGGGAGCACGAGGCAAACGGGGAGGCACCGATGACGGCAGCCGTACAGAATAGGAAGAAGATGGCGACCCAACAGGAGCGCTGAGATAAATGGAGCAAGCAACCCCTCGTTTTCTCCCTATACAACGATGACAAACGAAACGGAGTACCCATGGTGTCTAAAATGAACTGGGTTTCTCGACAAGCTGAAAAGGCGGAGGCACTCCCTCCGCCTTTTATCCTTTTCCGATCAGAAGCTGCCGCATCTGCTGCGCCAGAAGGCCGTCGGGCGATACGCCGAGCTCCGCCTCCAGCAGCTTGCGGTAGCTTTCGTAATGATGCTTGAGCATGCCGAATTCGTTCAGGCGCGCATAGCCCGTCAGAATGAGCGAGCAAAGCTCCACCGAAAACGGATCCAATTCCTGCAGCGCCAGAAGCCGCCGCATGGCCTGCCGTTCCCGGCCCGCGCCAAGCTCATATTCCGACAGCCGCATACTGAGCTGAAAGTAGCCGAGCTGGAGCTCCTTCCGCCGTGCTTCCGCCCACGCGTAATCATGCTCCTCCAGATAATCTCCCCGGTACAGCGCCAGCAGCCCCTCGACATATTCGCGGTCCCGCTCGTTCTTTATCGGACCGGCCGACAGCCCTTGAAGAAACCGCTCCGCATCGCTCGCTCTCCCGTGGTTCACGAGCCGGTACCGCTCCTGGGAAAACTCCACGCTGACGGGAAGCCCCCAGCTTTTGACCAGCTTCCGGATGTGATAGACCGTGGTGTGCAGGTTGGTGACCGCCTTGTTCAGCTCAAAATCCGGCCATACCAGATCGAGAATGCGGTCCTTCATGATCCACTGCCCTTCAAAATGAAGCAGCAAAGCGAACAACTCCTGCGCCTTGCTGGTCCGCCATCTCGGCTGCCTTCCGGGATCGGCGGGGTCCGCGAGCTCCATTCGCTTGAAGCAGAGAATGGAAACCGGGGCCGGCGCAGGCGCCGGCCGGACCTCCGGCGGCGCGCCGGTCAGCCGGTCCACGGTTTTCGCCAGCCGCTGCGGGGTGACCGGCTTCAGCAAGTAGTCGATCGCATGCAGCTCGAACGCATCGACCGCATATTCGGTGTAAGCCGTCACAAACACGATCCGGATGTTCCGGTCCATCTGCTGGATATGCTCCGCCGCCTCCAGCCCGTTCATGCCCGGCATTCCGATGTCCAGCAGCACGATATCCGCTTTTTCCTTCGCCAGATGCTCCAGCGCGAGTCTGGCGGACGTGAATTTGCCCGCCACCCCGAGACGGCCGTCTTTGTCGATCAGCCGCTCCAGGTGCTGCAAAGCGGGCTTTTCGTCGTCGATCAGTATCGCCTTCATCCTGAACACTCACTCCTGTTGTTTGTCCTCTGATCCGGCCGCCTGCCGGGGAACGCTGAAGCGTACGGTCGTCCCGCGGCCCGGCGCGCTTTCGATAACGAGGCCGCTGCCGTAAATTTTCAACAGCCGCTGCTGGATGTTCCGGAGCCCGACTCCGCCCGAAGGCCCGCTCTCGCCCAGCACGGCCTTTGCCCGCTCCGGCGTCATGCCGGGGCCGTCGTCGGATACCGAAACGTCGACTTGTCCGGCGGCCGCGCGAATCGTCAGCCGCACCGTGCCGCCCGCTTCTTTTTGCGTGGCGCCGTGATTGACCGCATTTTCCACGATCGGCTGGATGCTGAGGAGCGGCACAAATTCGCGCAGCTCCCCGGGCACGTCGATGACGATGCGCAGCCGGTCGTCAAACCTTGCCTTTTCCAGCGCCAGATAGGATTGGACCAGCTCCAGCTCCTTCTGGATCGGCACCGTCTGGCCCCGGATGCGGAAATCAAAGCTGTTGCGCAGGTAATGGCTCAGCTCCAACAGCAGGTCCGTGGCCTGGTCAGGGTCCTCGGGCGTCACGGAGATAATCGCGTTCAAAGCGTTGTAAAGAAAATGGGGCTTGATCTGCGCCTGCAAAAAGGCGATCTCCGCCTGCAGCGTCTGGCGGACCGATCTCCTCAGGGTGAGCAGGGTCCGCACCCGCGCCCGCAGCTCCCGAATGTCGGCCGGAATGCCGAGAAAATCGTTTGCGCCCGACTCGAAGGCGGCCTGGATGACATCGGGCCGGTCGAACGCCGTCAGCACCAGAATCGGCAGCTCGGAGAGGGGATACCGCTCCCGGATCGCTTTGCACAGCGCCAGTCCGGAAACGTCCGGCATCATCCACTTCGTTACCACCAGATCAAGGTTCGACTCCCGGCGGATGATCGCCAGGGCTTCATCCCCGTTGTCGACCGCGATGACGCGGTGGCGCTCCAGCCGGAGGACATTGGCGAGCACCTGCAGGTGAAGCGTATCGTTGCTGACGATCAGCACCTCGCATTCGCCGCCTTCGGGCACGCCGGCGGCTCCGGCCTCCCATTCGGTGCCGTTATCAGCCGGCAGCAGCGGGATACCCGCTTGCTTTTCGTCCATTCCCCGGAGCTGCAGCGGGATTTTTTCCCGCAGCGCGGGCATTTCGATGCGAAAGACGGTTCCCTTGCCGGTTTCCGACTGGACCCCGATGGTTCCGCCGTGCAGCTCGATCAGCTTCCGCGTGATGCCGAGGCCGAGCCCGCCGCCCGGGCGGTTCCGTCCGTCTTCCGTTTCCGCCCGCTCGTAGGTATCGAAAATGGATGCGAGCCGTTCCTTTTCGATTCCCCGCCCGGTATCGGCAATCCGGATGACGACCTGGTCCCCTTCCGGCTTGGCGGCAAGCAAAACCGATCCTTCCGTCGTAAACCGGGCGGCGTTGCCGAGCAGATGGAAGAGCACCTGGCCCAGCCGGTCCTCGTCCGCGTCCAGGTGGGGCAAGCCGTCCGGCACCTCCAGCCGGAACGCGACGCGGGAGCCGCCCGCCACCTGGCGGGTGACGTCCATTACGGAGGCGGCCAGCGTCCGCAAATCCACCGCCTGTCGGCGGAGCACGATGTCGCCGTTGTTGAGCCGGACAAAGTCAGCCATGTCGTCGAGCAGCGACGAAAGTCGCCGCCCGGTGGAAGCGATCAGCTTGAGCTGCTTTTCCCGCTCCCCATCCCCGGGACCGGGAGCCCCCTCCATGAGCGTTTCCGCCAGGTTGACGATGCCGTTCAGCGGAGCTTTCAGTTCATGCGAGGTGTGGGCGATATAATCGTCCCTCACGCGGCCAAGCGCAAACAGCCTTCGGGACAGACGATTGACCTCCCGGAACGACTCGGCGAACTGCTGCATCATGGAAAAGGCCTGCGCAAAAACAAACAGCAGCATTTCATAGGGCACCAGATACGGAACGGCGGCGAACCCGACCAGATTGAGCAGATACAGCACGATAATGGACAGAAGGCTCTGTACGCTGAGCATCGTGAGAAACACCGCCCGGCTGGAGTGAGCCAGCCCCTTGAGCAGCGCATACAAGACATAAGTCACGGAGAAGACGGAAATGGACAAAATGACCGGCTCCAGATGCGAAAAGATACGCGCCGGAAGCAAAATGGAAATCAGCACGAACAGCACCGTGCCGGCATTTGCGAGCGACATGATCACCCGGGGGAACGTTCCGGAAATGGTAGAAGCCACATAACGGATCAGGAACAGATAGACGAGCGTCGAAGAGGCGAGCTGGAGGCGCATCACCACCTCGTAGCTCATGGCGGACAGATAGGCGGGGAGCAGCTTCTCCCCGTGCGTGACGATATAAACCATCGCGGCGATACAGAAAAGCCCCAGATAAAGCGCCGTCTTTTCTTTCTCGCGGAAACGGGACAAAATCAGCAGAAAGCAGGCCGGGATCACCATGCACACGGCGGCGACCAGATCATAGGAAATGGCGGAAATGCGCTTGTCGGCAACCCCTTGGGCATCCCCCAGCCAAACCTGGGAGACGATACCCCCGGAGGAATAGCTGTAATTGGCCACCTGGATGATGATTTCGACGCTCTCTCCCGAGGCGGCGGCATACCCCGCAAACGGCACATTCCGCTGCGAGCCTTCGCCGGATGCTTCCGCAGGCATTCCGCTGCGGCCGATTTCCTTTCCGTTCAGGAAGGCCCGGCTGGCCGACCGGATGTTTTCGGTTTTTAACCCGAAAACCTGGGGACCTTCTCCGTCCGTCCGTACAAGCAGCCGGTACGTGCCGAAGCCGTGGGCGGCGTTATCGTCCGTTTCCGAGAGATAGCCGTTCCACTTCCCGGGAACCGGGACACGCTCCGCCTGGGCGGACAGACGCAGGGCAGCTTCGGGCGTCCGGAAATCCTCCGGCTCAAGCAGCCGCCCCCGGTAAAACTCCCATTCCCCGTCCAGCGGGATAACCCCGTCACGCCCGAAATCCCAGCCCGTCGCATCCACCTGCCCGCCGCGGGCGGCAGGCCAGTCTCGGTCCGGAAAAAACACATCCACCGCCGCGATAACCGGAACCGCCAGCACCAGCACCAAACTGGCGAGAACGCTTAACCAAAATTTTTTCACGCCGCGAACCTCTTCCGTAAATACCTGTTGTAAGCCATTATTATACTTTCTATTAAATTCAAATTCCATAAACATCTATTAAAAAAAGGAAAGAAAAAATAGAGTAGACCGGGAGAATTCCCGGCCCTCTCAACAGGACGTTTCCTTGGAGGATGCGGTGCGGCTTCCGCAAGCAGCCCCATCCGTTACGCGTGCGCCTCCCGCGAAGGCTCCGACCGCCGGTACCACAGGAGCAGGGCGGCCGAGCAGACGGCCACGCCAAGCAAACCCCGGTATACGTTCTGGTAGGCGTGAACGGGCGGCGCCAGCTTCTGCCGGCCGAGCAAAAGCCCGCAGAACGCCACGGACACCGAGCCGCCGAAAAACTGAATGAGCTGCAGCAGCCCCATGCCCGAGCCGATCAGCGGCGCCGGCAAAATGCGCGCGGCTTCGTTGTTGAGGGAGGCCAACGCGGCCGAGAAAGCGGGCGAGAAGAACAGGTAGCCCACCAAAACGACGGCGTACGAGACGGAAAGCTCAAACGAGAACACAAGCATAACCGCCAGCAGCAAAACATGGCCTAGCGAAATACTATCCAAATAAAAAGAGGCCGGACCCGGGGCCACCGGGAGCCGACCTCTGTCGTTTTATTGAGCCGCAGGCGGACAAACGTCCGGGAACACGGCGGGGAATTGCTTGACGATGCCCGCCGCAAGCGTATCCGAAAGCTCCAGAAGGTGCAAAAGCCCTTCGTCAAAGACGGAAATGCCGCGCTGCCAATCCTTTTTCAGCCGGGCGTCCAGGATGGCCGCCACCTGCAGCAGGTGTTTGTGCAGCATGGCTTTCAGCTCCGCATAGGGCCAGTTCGGATTGGCGCCGCTCAGCAGGCGGGCAATCTCGTCCGCGTTCCGGTACCAGTCCCGGTTCAGCCTGCCGAGCTCCGCCTCCCGGCCGTTCTTGGCGGCGTCCACGATTTTCCCGGCAATCGCTATATGCTCCTTCAGCAGCTCCGTCAGCCGGTTTCCCGCCGCCACTCCGTAATACGGCTTAATGGCGTTTCCAATGTCCTCCTGATTCTTCATCAGCCGCGCCAACACCTGCTCTTGATCTGCCAGGCCGTCTACGGCGCTTACGATGTAAGCGCGTGTCCAAACGGCGTGATCCGTCCACAGCTTCCGCAGGTTTTCCTTCAGCTCCGCCGCCTTCGGACTGACGCACTTCACTTCCGGCCGTCCGGCATCCGCCGGCTCCGCCCGAAGCGCCGCCGGCGCCCAAGCGATCGCCAGCGCCAAGGCCAGCAGCAGTCCCTTTCCCATCCAGCGCTTCATCCGTCGCCCTCCGTTTCTTCAAAGTGTGCGGTCTGTTATAGTGTGGATGAACCGCTCCCTTTTATTCTCCGTATAGATGGGTAAAAAAATAGACAAGCGCTAAAGGAGGAAACCGGATTAATGGAAGTGAACGGGAAAGATTTGAAATACTCCAACAAACTGTCCCGGGGGGCAAAAGGGCTGCAGTGGGGCCTGGCTGTCTTTTTTCTGCTGCTTGCCCTGGCGGGCTTCGGGTTCGGCGTGTACTTTCTGGCGGAGAGGGATACGGCGGGCTCGGCGGCCGCTTTTTGTGCCGGCATCCTGTTCGCCTTGCTGTCGCTTTTCATTTACCGGGTGACCCGCATTGCGGAGACCTTCGAGCTGCGCGTTGAATTAAACGAAGCGGGTTATTATACATACTGGAAAAACCGGAAAACCGGGCAGGAAGCCGAGCATCTGATTCCCTACGCCCGCATGCGCGAGGCGACCTTCGGCCGCATGACCCGCTACATCACCCGCGGCTCCAATGCCCCGGGCTTTTATCAAATTCTAGCGCGCCTCGTCATGCAGTGGGAGGACGAAACCGGCCGCATCCGGTACGCGCTGTTTGCGGAAGGATCGGCGCAGGAGACGGAGAAGTGGATCGCCCGGCTCGAGGAAAACGGCGTACCGGTTTACCTTACTCACGCGCATATCGGAGAGGTGACCGAAGCCGATCTGGAGACCGGGTACGCGGAGCTTCCCAAGCATCCCCGCGGGGCGAACGCCCCCGAGCTGGCCGTCGGGAAGACGATGAGCCGCAATCTTCCTCCCTGGCAAAGCGAAGCCATGAAAAAACGCCGGCTCGACAAGCAGCGCCGCAACGACCGGAAGTGGTTTCGCCCGATCCTGCTGGGAGCCTTGGCGCTGAACCTGGCGCTCGCCGCCTTCTGGCTGCCGGGCTGGGCGCTGGAGGACGGCATGTTTGCAGACGACTCCCCGTCGTTTTTGCTCGCGGCGCTTAATTTCCTGCTGATGGCGGTGGCGGGCACGTATTGGCGGCGGGGCCTCAGCTGGTTCCGGCCGCTGCTGAATACGTTTTACGTGACGGCCGCCCAGTTCCTTGGAATCGGACTGGCGATGCTGATGGGAACGGCCGGAGGCGTTCATCTGGAAGCGGTTTTGATCGACGGGGTTTCGCTGGGCTTTTTCCTCTGCGCCGGCTTTCTCGTTACCCGGCTGATTTTGCTGTCCCGCCCGGCCCGGGGCGGCGTATAGTTCCCGGGTCCGCGCACACGCTAATGGGAACGCCTCGCTTTGAATGCGCCGCATATGCTGCGCATTCGGACGGACAGCACCGTCCGGGCTTTGAGGCAACCTGCAAAGGAGGATTAGCAGCCCATGACGACCCTTCCCTCTGATATCCTGTGTTTGCGGACGCTGATCTCCAACGTCGTTCTGGCGGGGTATCCCCTGACCGACGAATGGGTACTCGTGGACGCCGGTTTGCACGGCTTCGCCGGGAAGATCGCCGGCGCGGCGGCCGAACGGTTCGGCCCTTTCGCTCCCCGGGCCATCATTTTGACGCACGGCCATTTCGACCATGTCGGCTCGCTGGAAGCTTTGCTGGAGCAATGGGATGTGCCGGTGTTCGCGCATGAAAAAGAGTTGCCTTACCTGACCGGCCGGGCCGATTATCCCGAGCCCGATCCTTCGGTTGGCGGCGGCCTGCTCTCCCGGGTCTCGCCGCTGTTTCCCCGCAAAGGGATCGACCTCGGCTCCCGCGTGCAGCCCCTGCCGGAAGACGGCAGTGTGCCGGGCCTGCCCGGCTGGCGGTGGCTGCACACCCCCGGCCACACGGACGGACACGTCTCTTTGTTCCGCGATTCCGACCGCATGCTGATCGCCGGAGACGCCTTCGTCACGGTCAAGGAAGAATCGGCCGTCGCCATGCTGCTGCAAAAAGAAGACGTTCACCGTCCGCCGGCTTACTTCACGACGGACTGGGACGCCGCCTGGCAGTCCGTCAAGCTGCTGGAGTCGCTGGCCCCGCGTACGGCGATTGCCGGCCACGGCGCGCCGATGGCCGGAGAAGACCTGCGGCAGGGGCTTGCCGAGCTGGCGCAGGGCTTCGGCGTCCTTTCCATCCCCGAGCATGGGCGCTATGTTCATGCCGAACGGCCGGAGCAGGAGCCCGCGTCCTTCTCCTGAGGCGCTCCGCACCGCGAACGCAAACGCAAGCAGCCCGAAGCCTCCTCCGGCTCCGGGCTGCTTTTTATTTGCACGGGGCCGCTCCACGGCCTCCGTCAGCTTACGGCTTTTGCGGCGAAGCGGCGAAACCGCAGCACCGCCGCCGCCAAGCCGGCCAGTCCGAAGGCGAACAGCACGGCGGCGGGCAGCCAGACGCCGCCCAGATGGGCCCCGCGGATCATCACGTCCTGCATGCCGTGCTGCGCCCAATACTGCGGCGTTAGACGGCCGACGGTCTGAATGGCGGCGGGCAGCAGGTCAAAGGGCACCCACAGCCCGCCGACGATGGCGCCGCCCATCGCGATGATCTGCACGACGGCGATGCCCATGTTTTCGCTGCTTACCACCAGCGAAAGAATCAGGCCGAGGCCGGTCGAGCAGACGGCGAGCCCGAGCACGAGAAGCGCGATGGCGGACAAGTCCCCCAGCTCCAGCCCGTAGACGAAATGGCCGAACAGGAGCAGCACGGTGCTTTGGGTCAGGACGACCAGCAGGTTCGGCAGCCACATCCCGACCAGGTAGTGGACCGCCTTCATTTGCGTCCCCTGCAGCCGTGTCAGCATGCCCGATTCGCGGTCCCGCAGAAACCGGTGCACCATGGTAATCATGATGAAGAAAACGAACATGACCGTGTAGCCGGGAACGATTTGCGTCACCGTATCCGTTCTGGCGGCGTTCTCCTTGATCTCCTTCACCTGAACCGGAGGGGCCAGAAGCTCCTCGGCCTGCCCGCCTTGCCCCGATGCCGCCAGCACCGCGCGAAGCTTTTCCTGCTGATAGGAATGGATCAGGTTATCCAGCACGGCGGAAAGCGGGGCGACCGCTTCGTCCGCCGCTGCATCCCGGTAAAGCTCAAGCTCGGCCGCCCTTCCCGCGCTTAAAGCTTCGCCGTACCCTTCGGGAATGACCAGAAGCGCGGTCAGCGAGCCGTTCCGCACCTTTTCCAGCTGTCCGTCCAGGGGCCCGGCTTCATCCGTTTTCAGCTCGAAGCCGTCAATCCTTTTCAACGCATCCACAACTTGCCCGGCTTGCGGGGATTTGTCGGCGTCGTAGTAATGGATGGCATAGGTCGAGCTGCCGACGCTGCCGAAAATGGAAGCGAACATAACGATAAAGAGAACCGGAAGAATGAAAAGCCAGAAAAACGTTCCTTTGTCCTTCAGCAGAAGCTGGATTTCCTTGCGCGCCATACTCCGGATCATCATCCGCACATCCTTTTCCCGTAAAAGTGTATCGATCCGCCCGCCGCTAGTCGCGCAGCTTGGTTCCCGTCAATTTCAAAAATACGCTGTCCAGCGTCGGCTTCGTCAATTGCAGCGCGCCCACCTTGCCGCCCTGCCCGGCAAGAAGCGCGGACAGCCTTTGCAGCACCTCCAGCGGGCAGTCGCTCTCCAGCTCCCAGCCCCGGCCCTTCCGGACGGCGCTCCGCACGCCTTCGACGCGCGGCGGTTCCGCCAGCGCCTCCGCTTCCACATATACCGCTTTGGCGGCGTGCCGCTCCAGCAGCTCCTCCAGGCTCCCCTGCGCAATGACCTTTCCCTGGTCGATGATGGCCGCATCGCCGCACAGCGCTTCGACTTCCTCCATGTAATGGGTCGAGTAGACAAGGGTGACGCCCTCCCGCTGCAGCCCCCGGATCATTTCAAAAATGTGGTTTCGCGATTGCGGGTCGATGCCGACGGTCGGCTCGTCCAGAATCACCAGCCGGGGCCGGTGCAGAAGCGCCGCGGCGATGTTGATCCGCCGTTTCATGCCGCCGGAATAACGGCCCACCGGCTCCTTGGCCCGGTCCGCCAGTCCGACCTGCTCCAGCACGGCCGCGATCCGCCGTTTCAGCTCCGCGCCCCGGACGCCGTTCATTTCCCCGAAAAAGCTCAGGTTCTGCACCGCGCTCAGCCGGTCGTGAAGCGTAATCTCCTGCGGCACGTAACCGATCTGCCGGCCGAGCGCCGCCGCCTGACCCAGGGCGTCCATGCCGAGCGCTTCAATGCTCCCGCTGTCCGGCCGCATGATGCCGGTGATGATTTTCATCAGCGTCGATTTCCCCGCCCCGTTCGGGCCGAGCAGCCCGAAGCAGCCTCCCTCGGGAACGCGGATGCCCGCTCCGTCCAGCGCCGTTTTGGCGCCGTACCGCTTCACAATGTTTTCCGCCTGCAGCGCATAAGTCATGTCACTTCTTCCCTTCTTTCGGTTCCTTCACGGATGCGTTCAATTCCTTGGCCTGCCGCCGGAAATAGAAGCTGAAGCTGGTCCAGAAGACCGCGTAAATGACGGCAAACATCCCCAGCCCGATCAGAAGCGGGCCCGTGCGGTCCGCCTCCAGCCAGCCCACGTTCAGGGCGACGAGGAAAAAGACGGCGACCGACAGGCAAAAATGCGCCAGCAGCGATTTCAAAGGGCTCCACCGCTCAACCTCGAACAGAAACGACGCCAGCCCGAAATAGACGCCCATGATCATGCTGCCCAGCATATTCAGCCAGATCAGCCGGGCTTCGATGACCATGTCCTTCTGCATCAGCACCGTCAGCGCCGCAAACGTGATGATGGCCGCCATCGCCAGGCCGCTCATCACCCTTCTCAGAATATTAAGCGCCATCCTTGCCGCCTCCCCCCATAATCAGCCGCTGCTTGAGTTCTCCGACGTAAGCGCGGGACACGTACTCCTTACCGCCCGACTTGAAGTGGACGCAGAGGGTTCCGTTAAACATCACCTCAAAGCGCGCGATTTGATCCAGGTTGCCGATGACCGACTTGGAAAAGCGGATAAAATTGTATGGTGCCAGGAGCTCCTCCACCTCGTACAGCTTCATGCGCAGCTCGACCCGCCGCTGCCGGACGGCCGCCAGCACCCGGCGGTTTTCCGCGAACACGCAGTCGATTTCGGACGGCTCCAGAAGGACCGACCGCTCCTCCTCCACTCCGACCAGCCGCCCGCTGGCGGGGCTCTGAAGCTTCTTCATCAGCGCGGCCAGCTCCTCGGTCCATTCCTTGGCCTGGATGGTGATCACCGTTTCTTCGTACTTGTCCTGAAGGTCCACTTGAATTTTCACCCTTATGCCTCACCCCGGTCTGTGCTGTCATTATGGCATGCTGGCGGCGATTGGTATCGCCTTTTGGTTTAACCTGCCGGTTTTCCCGTCTGAACGGGCGGATTTCCGGTCTGTGCTTGCTCCTAAGGGTATACCAAAACATTCCCCCGCGTCACGGTCTTTTGCTGGCAGGCTCCTCTCGCGCAACTCGCCCGGCTGTTGGCGGCGCGGTTGCCCATGTGCGGGTTGCCCGACGGGCGGCAGTGTGTGTCCATGCCGGTATGCCCAGCCTTTGGCGACGCGTGTCCCGCCGTGCCGTCCGCCGTTTCCTCTCCCCCCGCAGCACATACACTACTATCGAAGGACACGGATTATATACCGGGAGGGAATGACATGGGGACAAGCGCACGGCCGCCGGACGGCCGGGAGGGAATCTCCGTTATCTGCTGCACCAACCGGGAGCATTATTTGCATGCGCTCGCCGGCAATTTTCTCCGGCAGCGGCACCCCGTCAAGGAGCTGATTATCCTTGTCAACCGGGACAGTCTCCCGCTTGGCCCGTACCGCCGGCTGGCCCGCAAGCACAGCGGCATCCGGGTGTACCGGCTGCCGGAACGCGTTTCGCTGGGCGCCTGCCTGAACTACGCGGTCCGCAAGGCGGTTTATCCGTACATCGCCAAGTTCGACGATGACGATTATTACGCCCCGGCTTATCTTTCCGACAGCCTGCGGACCCTCAAAAAAGCCCGGGCCGATGTGGTCGGAAAGCGGACGCACTACATGTACCTCCGCGGCTCCAAAGCGCTCATTCTCCGGTTTGACGGAGAAGACAACCGCCCGGCTTCGCCTCTCCCCGGCGCGACGCTTCTTGCGAAGCGCAGCGTCTTCCGCAAGGTCCGTTTTCCGGACCGCAGCGTGGGCGAAGACGATGCGTTCTGCCAGGGCAGCCTGCGCCGCGGCTTCCGCGTGTACTCGGGGAACCGGTATCATTTCGCCGCGGTCCGCCGCAAAAATTCGGCCGGTCATACCTGGGTGATCGCGGAAGATAAGCTGCTTCGCTACCACCGCAAAATCCCCGGCGTGCATAACTTCCGCGCTTTTGTGCAGCGGAAACCGGCGTCGCGGGGGAGCGTCCGGCTATGACATTCCTCGCGCCGTCCACTCACGCGCCTGCTCCCCGCCGCGGGGTGTCGGTGATCACCTGCACCTGCCGGGGAGCTTTCCGCGAAGCCCTTTTCGCCAATTACGCCCGGCAGTCTCATCCGGACAAAGAGCTGATCATCGTCCTGAACAAGGACAGCCTGAGCCGGGCCCCGTACGAGACCGAAGCCCAATGGCATCCGAACGTGCGCATCGTCCGGGTGCCCGAGCGGACCAGCCTCGGCCGCTGCCTGAACCTGGCGGTCGGCCTGGCCCGCTATCCGTATATCGCCAAATTTGACGACGACGATTACTACGGGCCGGACTACCTGTCCGGCAGCCTGCGGGACATGAGGCGTTCCAAGGCGGACGTGATCGGAAAACGGGCCCACTATATGTATCTGGAGGGAAGCCGCCTGCTCCTTCTGCGGTATAACCGCCTGGAGCACCGGTACGTTACCATGCTCCCCGGGGCGACGCTGGTGGCGAAGCGGTCCGTGTTCCGCCGGATTCGGTTCCGCAACCGGAATCAGGGCGAATGCGCCGCCTTCTGTCTCGACTGCAAAGCCGCCGGCTTGCGGCTTTATTCCGGCGGCCGCAGCGATTTTCTGGCCATCCGCCGAAAAAATTCCGGCTCCCATACCTGGAAGGTCAGCGACCGGACCCTGCTGGCCCGCGGGGGGATCGTTTACACGCCGGCCGACATCCGCCGGCTGGGCCGGCAAACGCAAAAACCCTCGGCTCGCCGGTAAAGCGAACCGAGGGTTTTTGCATGCCGCATGCCGGGCCGCAGCTTGGGAGTGACCGTGCCCGCTCAGGGAAGCAGCACGCTCTACCGCCCCGCGATCTTCCGGTACGTAGGATCGTCGGATACGATATACAGCCGGGCGCCCGGCGGAATCGGAGCATCCAGCTTGCGGTTGATGCCCATGTCGCTGCGGTCGGCGATCAGCGTCGCGCCCTGCCCGAGCAGGTCGTGAAACGCGTCGCCGTACGTTTTCCAGGCCCGGTCGACCGCAATCTCGTACAGATCGTCGCCATGCGTGCGGCTGAGCAGCTGGCCGATGACCTCCGAATTTCCTTCCCGGAGGGCCGAACGGACCGCCAGCCGGGAGATGGCGTCATGCGACAGCACAAAATCGTCGACCTTCGCATGCCGGAAATTTTGCACGTTCTTTTCCTGCACGATCTCCACGGTGGTATGTACGTTCGGCGCCATCCGCTCGATCGTCGACACGATAAGCAGCGATTTGCCGTCTACCAGCGCCGCCTCGTCGATCCGCACGTCCGCAAAAACAATGACCGCCTGCGCCTCCCGGATGCCTGCCTTTTCCAGCGTTTCCTCGGCGGACGGGTCGCCGCTGACGAAATGAACCTGGTGCATCTGATCAAGCGGATGCCGGTTCGATTCGTCGACGATGACGATGTGGGCGTCCGGCCGGAAGCTGAGGATTTCGTCCACGGCCGCCTGCGCCTTTTTGCTCCAATTGATCACCACGATCTGGTTTTGCCCCCGGAAATTCAAGGCCCCCGCCCCTCTCTTGCGCTGAATCGCCCCGATGGAATCGATCACCTTGCCGATCACCAGACTGAGCAGGCCGATTCCGAAGACGTATACAAACATGGTAAAGGTTTTGCCGAGCGGCGTTTTCATGTAGTAATCGCCGTAGCCGACCGTCGCCATCGTGGTCATTACCCAATAAAGGGCGGTAAACCAGGTGCCGAACGTGTCCGGCTCCATCAGGTAGGCCGCCGTCGTGCTGATCAGAACGAAAGCGACAATGGCCGCGGCGATGGTTGTTTTGCGCAGCCGCATTAATTTGGTGGATAGCCGGAGAAAAAAATGCACGCCGACCGAACCCCTTCCCCCGCGTTAAATGATCAGGCTGCTGACGGCGAACGCCGTTCCGATGAAGACCATAGCCAGCATTACGCCGACCGCCACATTGCCTTTCTTCAGCTCTACCGAAATGGTCAGGTTTGGCGTCAGAAGCTCGAAAATCCAGTAGGAAGCGATCAGGCAAACGTAGCCGACCGCAAACCAGAGCGCGAGAAACCAGATCGAAGTATTGGTAAAAGCGGATACCCCGAGAATAATGGCCGTCCCCAAATATTTGCCGCCCATGGCCAGACCGACGGCCACATTGCCCTTTTTCAGCTCTTCCATGTCCTTGTAAGGCGTCATCCAGTTAAAAACCAGCATGCCGATGACCTGGAGCACGATCATCACCGCGATGCTCACCACAATGTTAATGACGATTGTCACTTGGCCCACCCCCGAAATTTTGCATACGCCAGATCATAATCGGCGAAGTCGTGCACTTCCTCCAGCACGACGGACGCGGTTTTCGCTTTTTCCAAGGCGGTGTACCGGGCGTCGTCGATGGGCTGCTTGATCCGGTTGCCGGTGGGCAGCTCCAGCACGGCGAAGTTGCGCGTTTTGTTCTGGTATTCCGTTTTGTACACGCCCACCAGGTCGACGTCGGTCGTGACCGAAACCTTCAGATTGGCCAGGTCCGTTTCGGCGGATTTCTGGTCCGGGTAAGATTTGATCGTCGTCCAGGAGGACAGGCGGATGTCGTTGCGGTTATCGGCGCCCGTCACCAGCTCGGCGTCCATGAACTGGAGCGTCCAGACTTTGTCCCCGGTGGCGTAATTGCCGTCGTTCGGCAGCATCTCGTTGTCAGGCAGCACCGTCATGTCGCTGCCGATCAGGTCGCCGACCGTTCCTTCGACGATGCGGTAATCCCAGGGCACCCGGGCCACGTTTGACGTGGAGCCGGCGTCGGGATTTGTATGGAAGACCGACGACGTGTCCTGCCCGCAGCCGCCGAGCAGAAGCGCGAGCGTCAGGAGGACGCCGAAAAGGCTGAATGTTCCTTTCCGAAGCCGTCTTCCCGGCCGCTTCCGTTGCAATTCTTGCATCTATCTCACTCCCATGGCGATAAAATGGCTGGTGTTCCCGGTAATCGGTCCGCCTGCGCGGCCCAGCAGCCCGCATGGCGTTCCGTTCAGCACAAACAGGCCGGTCAGCAGGTGAAGCTCGCCCGCCGCCGTTTCGATCCGGGCCAGCTCGGCCCGCTTCTGATAAACCGTCGGGAACATCACACTGGTGTCGAAGCCGTCCCGGTCCTCGATCTCTAGCTGGCCGCCGGCATCAAACATGCGGACGGAGCCGCCTTCGCGGCCGAACATCGACTTGGACACGAAGCTTCCCGAAAACACCGGTTTGTTGTACGTGGCCAGCATGTAGCGGGAGATGGCTTCGCGTTCGCTTTCGTCAAACAAAAGCCCCAGCTCGTAAAGCCCCCAAACGGCGGCCAGAAGCCCTTTGGATTGCAGCAAAATGCTGTGCGGCGGGTTGAACAGGGTCAGCTTTCCCGACTCGACGGCATACGCCAGCGCCTCGCCGCCCTCGTCCACCGCCATCCATTCCTTCGGGTAAAGGGCGAACATGCGGTCGATCGGACGCCCGTCGCGGTCCTTGACGATGCCCTTGTCGATGGAGAGCATCAGGCAGTCCTCGAACCGGACGTCCAGGCCGCTGTGCCGGGCCAGCGCTTCGATCGTGCCGGAATCCTCCAGGTGCTCGCCGTAAGCGACGCACACGGCCGTGTCCGGCCGCTCCTCGCCCCAGGCCGCCGCGACGAGCTCCTTCATCGCCGCATTCGGCGACGGCAGGCCCGCCTGCTCCAGCACCCACGGTGTCGCGATGGACGCTTCGACGTAGCCGGTCGGCGTGTCGGCGTTCAGCTCCAGCAGCTTGATCGCGCCGTCCCCCGAGACCGCAAAGTCAAACCGCGCGTAGCGGCTGATGACAGGCTCCGCCGGAAGAGGGCACTCGTCCAGCATCCGCCACAGGATAGGCGGAATGCCGAGCAGATGGTACAGGTCGGGCTTGCCGTGCACATACCGCGCCGTTTTGTCGAGGATGCGCCAAAGCCGCGAAGCGGCTTCCGTCAGCTCGGCATAGGTTTCCTTCCGCATCAGCACGACCTGGTCGACCCAATAGTCCTCGTCCTCCAGGTTCGCCCAGGTGAAGCCGAGCTCGCCCAGCCGCTCCACGCGCGCTTCGCGGTCCGGATGCGGCGTGCCGATCACTTCGAATACGTTCGTCATCCGCCGAACCCGCTGCTCTTCGAGCTTGAGCGCGAGACGGACCCCGAGCTCTTGCCGGACGATTTCGACGAGCCCGACGTGCTGAACGTGCTCGATTTGCCGCCGATGCTCCCCGCCTTGGAGGAGGTGGAGCGGCTGTTGAAGGTGCCGGACGTCGTCGACGTTTTGGGCGGCACCGCCGAGCCCGACACGCGTTTGTTCTGGAACGTGTCGCTGCTGTAGGAGCGCGGCTTGTAGGGCGTCGAGGTCCCCGTGCGGTAAGCGCGCCGGTTCTCATACCAGCCGGCGGAGGAATAATACCCGCCGTTGTTGAAAAGCAAATGATAAAGCATCAGGTCGTCCCAGCCGAAGCCGTTGTTGTACCCGCCGTAGTTGTTGATGACCGTGGTTCCGCCGCCGGACGCGGAGCCGCCCCCTTCGGGAGGCTCGGTCGCCTGCGGGTCCTGGCCTTCCGCGGGCAGCGGAATGCTCCAGTCGACGTTCTTGTCGAAGTAAGCTTTCACTTCCTCGTTTGACCAGGCGACAAGCTTGGGCTCTTCCCCGCCCGTCCCTTCGCTCGCCGCACCCGCGCCGGTCGCCATCATGGCGTTGGCGAGAAGGGCGATCCCGAGCGAGGTCGACAGCACCTTCATCGGCTTGCCGTCCAGCGCAAATCCGCGCGGAGCGGCCTCCTTGCGTTTTTTTTCTTCTTCCAAGCCGGATTTCTCCTTTCAAAAGCTAACGTTATTCATGCTTCATCGGCACGACCAGCAGCTCCAGGCAGCCCTGGTCCAGGTCGAGCCGGCCTTCGACCGTTTCGTATTCGGTTCCGCCGACCACCAGGTAGTTCACATGCTCCAAAGCGGCGATCATGTTCGCGCTCCAGGTGCGTTCTTCCAGCTGACGGAACGCTCCGTCCGGCAATTTCTCAAACAGTTTCACAATAAGACCATTTTCCAAGAGTCCCCACCCTTTCCGGATCAGATAAAAAGTAACTACGCGCGAAGACCCTCATCCGTTCCATTTTAGTCCAGACGCAACCGCCCGGCAATGAAAGATTCAACGCACGAAAAAAGCCGTTCTCCGCCCCGCGGAAAACGGCCCAAGGGCGGAAGACCCTGCCCCCTGCATTAAAGCGCATCCGCAGAGAAGGTGTCGCCTCCGTCCAGCGAACCGGTCTGAAAGCCTTTGGAAAACCAGCGCTCGCGCTGCTCGGAGCTGCCGTGCGTGAAGCTTTCGGGCACCGCGTAGCCCCTTGCCCGCTCCTGGATGCGGTCGTCGCCGACCGCTCCCGCCGCCGTCAGGGCTTCCTCCAGATCGCCTTCCTCCAGCAGATTCAAGCTTTGCGCGTGATGCGCCCAGACGCCCGCGTAATAGTCCGCCTGGAGCTCAAACCGGACCTGCGCGCCTTCCGCGCCCGTCCCGCCGAGCCGGCGTTCCAGAGCCGGCAGCTGGTCGGTCGTTCCGAGCAGCGTCTGCACGTGATGCCCCACCTCGTGCGCGATCACGTACGCCATTGCGAAATCGCCCGGGGCCTGGAAATTCCGCTTCAGCTCCTCGTAAAAGCTCAGGTCGATGTACAGCTTTTGATCGCCCGGGCAGTAAAACGGTCCCGTGGACGAGCCCGCCGCCCCACAGGCAGACTGCACGCTTCCCGTGTAAAGCACCAGGGTCGGCTCCTCGTACGTGCGGCCCTCTTCCCGGAAAATCCCGGTCCACACGTCCTCCGTATCGGCGAGAACCACTTTGACAAACTGCGCCAGCTCCTGCTCCTCCGCCGTTTCTTCGTAAGGGGCGCTCGTGCCCGGATCGGAGGTCAGGCCGCTCAGCAGATCGCCCGGGTTTCCGCCCAAAAGCGTCACGAGAAGCACCACCACGATCATCCCGACGCCGCCGCCCAGTACGGTTTTGCCGCCCATGCCGCCGCCCGTTCCCCGGCGGTCCTCCACGTTTCCGCTCGCTCTTCTGCCTTTCCATCTCACGGCCGGTCCCTCCCTTGTCTCCCCTGCTGTCTGACAACCCCGGCCGCGAACGGCCGCTCACTGGTGATATACCCGAAAAACTGCGTTTCAATCGGGCCTGTCAAAATGTTACGGAATGCTATGCGGGCAACCGGCGAAACGCCAAAACGCGCCTGCGAGGTGAGCGGGCGCGGGTCAATTCGATGGCGGGGGCAGTAGAATGGGCGGACGGAGGCGGGACAACGGGCGGGCGGAGGACGGGACAATGGGCCGGCGGGGGCGGACAACGGGCGGGCGGAGGACGGGACAATGGGCGGGCGGAAAGCCGCGACCGGAAAGGGAGCGCTAGAGCGAGGCCCGGAAGCGCCGGATGTCGCTTATCGGGGGGTGGCCGAACAGCCGGGCGTACTCGCGACTGAACTGGGACGGGCTTTCATAGCCGACGCGGAACGCCGCGTCGGCGGCCGCCGCGGTTTCGGTCAGCAGCAGCCGGCGGGCTTCCTGCAGCCGGAGCCGCTTCAAATACTGAAGGGGGCTCATGGCCGTGACCTCTTTAAAATGCTGATGCAGGGAAGACACGCTCATGTGGACCGCGTGCGCGAGCTCCTCGATCCGCCAGGGCTTTGCGCAGTCGCGCATCATAAGATCAATGGCAGCCGCGATCTGCCGGCCCCGGCTGCCGGACAGCACAAACCGTCTGATTTGGCTGCCGGCGTCGTCCTGCAGCACCCGGTAGAAAATTTCGCGGACGGCCAGCGGAGCCAGCACGGGGATGTCCTCCGGCGTGTCCACCAGACCGGCCAGCCGGAGAACGGCATCCAGAAGCGGGGGCTTGGTCCGGGCCAGCGCCAGCCCCCGCCCGCTCCTTTTCCGCTCGCGCCCGTCCGGCTCCGCTTCCCCGTCGCCCCGCAGCAGGTCGACCATCTGGTCCATGTTAAAATTCAGCTGAAAGCAAAGGTAGGGCGTATCGGGAGAAGCTTCAACGACATGCCCGATCACCGGCAGGTGAACCGATGCCATCAGGTAGCAGCCCGGGTCGTACCGGTAGGTTTCGCTGCCCAGCATAGCCAGCTTGGCTCCCTGCGCAACCAGACAAAGAGAAGGTTCATAGACGGAATGAACCGCCTCCGTTGGGCGGGACGCGCGGATAAAGCGAAGCGGGCCCACAGCGGTCTGGTGAAACCCGTCTTCTTTGGCATGTCTGGCAATCAGCCCCGCCAGCTCCTTTTGCTTGGCGGCGACCGTCTCCCGCGTCTCGGCACTAACCGGCATGTCTCTTCCCGCCTTCCGTTTGGATTAGCTCCACTGTATGCCTTTTTGGAGAATCAGGCAAGAATCGGCCAGCATTCGTCTACCGTCCGCCTGCCGGACGGAGGCATAATACGGGTAACCTCTTCTTTTGAAAGGAGCCTGAGCATGAACAACAGCAACGCCCACCCTCCTCATCCTTACGTCGGCATGTGGGTGACCCGCGACGGATACATCCGCCACGAGCTTTTGCCGGACGGCCGGTACGACGAAGCCCGGGGCAGCCGGCGCAGCGCATACCAAGGGAACTATACGATAGAAGGCAGCCATATCGAATACACGGACGACACCGGCTTTACGGCTGACGGCGATTTTCGGGACGGCGTCCTTTATCACGCCGGGATGATATTTTACCGTGAGGAAAAAACCGGTCGCGTGAACCATTATGAGAACGGAGGGATCTACAGTGACAACCTGGAAGCTGAACGAAAAAGTCGCCCTGATCACCGGAGCGTCCCGGGGAATCGGGCGCGCATTGGCGCTGGCGTTTGCCGCGGCGGGCGCGAAGGTCGTGGTCAATTACAGCGGGAGCAAGGAAAAAGCGGAGGAAACCGTCCGGGCCATTCGGGATAACGGCGGCGAAGCCGTCTCCGTCCGCGCCGATATCAGCCGGAAGGCCGAAGTGGAGGAGTTGTTCCGGCAGACGCTCGGTTTGTTCGGGCGGGTGGACATTCTGGTCAACAATGCGGGACGGATGACCACAAAACCGCTGGCCGACGTAACCGAGGAAGAATTTGACCGGCAGTTCGCCGTCAACGTCAAAGGAACCTACTTCGCCATTCAGCAGGCAGCCCGGCATATGGGCGAGGGCGGACGGATCATCAACTTCTCCACCTCGGTCGCCGGCGCGATGTTTCCCGCATACAGCGTTTATGCCGGGACCAAAGGGGCGGTGGAGCAGTTTACCCGCCAGCTGGCCAGGGAGCTTGGGCCGAAGGGCATCACCATCAACGCCGTCGCCCCCGGCCCGGTCAACACCGAGCTGTTCCGAAACGGCAAAACGGAGCAGCAGATGCAGGCCATCGCCACCATGAACGCGTTCGGCCGGCTGGGCGAAACGGACGACATCACCGGCACCGTGCTGTTCCTGGCCAGCCCCGAAGCCGGCTGGATCACCGGGCAGACGCTGCGCGCAAACGGCGGCTTCGTTTGAAGCGGCGCCATAGCGGCAAACCCTAACAGCTGCCACAGAGCTTGTTTGACCAAAAAAGCGGACTAGGGCATTTGTAACGGTTGCCACAGCGCTTATTCGCCTCAAAACCCGCTCTTTTTTGCGCTAACGGTTGCCACAGCGCTTATTTCGAAAAAACCGGGCAAAATTAAGCAAAAATCCGAAAATAAGCGCTCTGGCAACCGTTACAATCCCGAAACCCCTTTATTGGAGCAAATAGCCTCTGTGGCAACCGTTAGCTGAGGCTCCGGTCAAAACAGAGGTCCCGTCTCCGTGTACAGATCCGCCGGGACGCAAACCGGGCTGCTCCCGCCCTGCCGATTTCGGCTTTGACAGGCTCCCCCTGAAGGTAGACGGGTGAAATCGTAACCCCCGCTACGGTAGGGGAGCCTGTCACTTGCGGGACAGCCTTTTGCCGGTTACGCCTTTCTCCAATACTGGCGGGTTTCTTCCTCCCGGACCGCGTAACCCAGCTTGGCCAACTCGCCGCGAAGGTCGCGGGCGTCCTCCCGGTCCTCCGCCTTCAGCGCCTTTTCCCGGGCTATCAGCAGAGCGTTGACCGCCGGCGGCAAGTCGGGCGAATCGGGCAGCCAGCGCCGGTACGCCTCCCGGAACGGGTCTCCCTCGTCCGCCCACGGGTAGCCGTGCCGCCGGAACCCGCGCGCCAGCCTGGCGGCCGTCTCGTCCTTCGGCTCCCGGGCAAGCTCGAGGCCCGACGTTCCGAGCAGAACCAGCTCCTTGCCGTCCAGGAAGACGGCGGCGATGTCCTCTGCGGCAAACAACCGCCGCTTTCGGTTCTTTTGCAGCGAAACCTCCCGGCTGGTAATGGCGACGACCAGCGTTTCCCGGATGCCCAGCGCGGCAAGCGCAGCTCCCCCGGACAGACCGGCGGCCGCCAGCAGGAAAGGCACCCAGTCCCCTTTCAAGGAAGCAATCAGCCGGAGCGGCCCGGAAAAGGGCACCCAAGGCAAGCTTAACGCCCATTCGGCCAGCTGCGGCAGAAAATAACCGAGCGCCAGTCCCGCTCCTCCCAAAATGACGTACAGCGCCAGCCCCGACAGGACGGATACGCCAAGCACGGTTTTACGACTTTCGATGGGTCGGGCATCAGCCAGCATTTCTCCTTCTCCTTCCCGGCTATTCTTCAAACGACAGATTCGCTGGCTCGTCCAGAAGCTCATACTGCAGCTCCAGGTTCGTGGTCTGCACCCGGCGGTCCACTTCCTCAAACCGGAGGCTGTCCACCCATACCTGCCCCGGACCCATCAGCAGTACTCCGAACGACACTATCGCGCCATTGTCGGGGATATCAAGCACGATGGCGTAGTGGTTCCATTCCGTGTCCCCGATGATGCGCCGGTCGTTCATGTTGTCAAACTGCAGCACGTCCTGGGCGTTGTTGTCGACCCGCATCCACAGGCCGCAAAAGTCGCTGACCCCGGAGGTCTTCACGAAGCCGGAAAACCGCATCCGTTTTCCGATGTAGCGGTCCGCCTTGAACTGCTGCATCATGGTGGCAAACTCGGCCGGCTCCTGCGGCGTGACGGCTTTCAGATAACCCGACGCGTTGCCCTGATGAACGACAGCCCGGTCGATGCCCATTTCATAATTGTGCGGATGGCTTCCGCTCAAAATCCAGCCCTTGACGTTTGTCGGCTCTTGCATGGCGTTTCCTCCTCGGGTCGGCCGCGTCTGCGGCGCGAATAATTTGCGGTAGCGGTTCGGCGGCAGGCCGTATCTTCTCTTGAAGGCGCGTGTGAACGCCTCCTGGCTTTCAAAAAGACAGTCGAACGCTATGTCGAGTATCGGCTGATCGGTGTACAGCAGCAGCCGGGAAGCCCGGCACAGACGGCGGCCGCGCAGGTAGTCGGCCACGTTCATTCCGACGGCTTCGCGGAACAGCCGGTGAAAATGATGCGGCGAAAATCCGGCCTGCGCCGCGATTTGCTCCAGCGTGATGTCTTCGTGCAGATGGGTTTCCATGTAGCGGATGCTTCTCTGAATGTGGTTTGGTGCAATCAAGGCGGCGCCCTCCTTTGGTCCCTATCCTACCAGACGGCGGGGAACCGTTTTTGACTGTTTTTGCGAAATGGTTCGCTTTTTCCGTGAGAAGGGTAAACCTTTAAGAAAACAAAAGCCCGCGGACAGGTCTGCCGGACCGGCGCGGAACGAGGAGGAGCAGAGCCATGAAAAAGACGAACCACCCGGCGGAGGAAACCCGGACCGTCGTGATTACCGGCGCTTCCAGCGGCATCGGCAAAGGGGTCGCGTTGAAGCTGGCGGAGCGCGGGATGAGCCTGGTCCTGGCCGCGCGGCGCGCCGGCCTGATCGAAGCGCTGGCCGCGGAATGCGGCAATGCGGTCGCCGTGACGGCCGATGTCGGTGTCCCCGGAGATGTGGAGAGGATTGCCCGAACGGCAATCGAACGCTTCGGCCGGATCGACGTCTGGATCAATAACGCCGGAGCGGGCCTGATCGGGGACTTCGACCGCATTCCGTTCGAGGATATGGCCCGCTGCGTGCAGACGAATGTGCTGGGCGCCATGTACGGCAGTTCGGCCGCCCTCGCCCATTTCCGGCAAAACCGGGCCGGCACCCTGATCAACCTCGGCTCCATCGCCGGAAAAATCCCGTTCCCCTACTACAGCGCCTACGCGGCTACCAAATATGCCGTCGTCGGCCTAACCGCCTCGCTGCATCGGGAAATGGAGCTGGAAGGGCTGGACAACGTTCATGTCTGCCTGGTCAATCCCTGGGCGACCGACACGCCCTGGTTCGACCATACGGGCAATTATACCGGCAAAACGGCGCGCATGCTGCCGCTCGACGATCCCGGGAACGTCACCGACGCCATCGTCAAGCTGATCGATGACCCGCAGGAATCGGTGGACGTAAGCTTTTACGCCAAAGGCACCAACCTCTCCAGCCATCTGTTCCCTGCGATGACCGAGAAGCTGAACGCCAAAATTGTTCAAAAAATGATCCGGGATGCGCCGGAGACGGAGCACACCTCCGGCATTCTTCACGAGCCGATGGCGCACGGAGCGGACGTTCTCGGCGGCATCAAGGAGCGGATCGAGGAGGAAGACCGGCGGATGAACAAACAGGCGGATTGATTCGCCGGCGGCCGGCTTGTCCCGGCGGACCGGAAGGCCTCTGGCACCGGCTGGGCTGCAAATAACGGCGCCCCCGATGCGGCCCGCCTTATCAGGCAGGGCTCGCGCCGGAGGCGCCGTTTGCTTGGCGTGGCCCCGGGGCCGGGGCTGGCGTTGCTCCAAGCCGGGGCTGGCGTTGCCCCGAGGCCAGGGCTCGCCTTGCTCCAGGCCGGGGCTGGCGCTGCTCCGGGCGGGGCCGAGCCCGGCGCACGCCGGAACGAGTAGGCCAGCGGCTCGGCTGTCCACGCCTGTTCAGCGCTCGTCCTTCCAGAAATTCAGCGGCCTTGCGTCGGCGTCAATCGGCTTCAGCGCATAGCCTTCCTTCTCCAACGCATCCAGCAGCCGGGGAAGGATCGTCAGCGTAGCTTTTTGGTCGTGCATGAGAATGACCGGCGTCACCCCGCGTTTCTTGAGCGCCCGCACATCCTCGATGACTTTCGACAGCACGGTTTCGGGGTCCTTTTTGTGCCGCCAGTCGTTGGAATCGATGTTCCAGTCCCAAAGGTGATAACCGGCGCCCGCCGTGGCGTTCCGGTATGCTTCGGTAAACGACGGCTTGCTCCCGAACGGCGTCCGGATCAGCTGCGAGCGGACCCCGGCCGCCTTCGCCAGCCGGGCGTTCGCGTCGTTCATTTCGGCAAGCGCCGTCTGCGGGCTGCGGTAAAACACGTTCACCCGGTGGGAAACGCCGTGCAGGCCGACCTGATGCCCTTCCTTCACGATCCGTTTCGCGGCCTCCGGGTATTGGCTGATCTGGCCGCCCAGCATAAAAAAGGTCGCTTTCGCCTTGTGCGCCTTCAGCACATCCAGCAATTGTCCGGTAACGGCGGTCGGGCCGTCGTCAAAGGTCAGGTAAAGCGCGGGGCGGCGGCCGCCGAGCGCCGACTCGATCGCTCTTCGCTCCTGCTCCAGAAACTGCTTGTCGCTCTGCGCGGCCTGCTTGTTTTTCACCCGGATCAGCGGCACGTCCGCATACCGGGTCAGGTTATAGCCGAAGCTGGCGGAGAGCAGCGAGAGCGGCGCCATCAGCCGGCCGTTCCGGTAGAAGAGCTTGACGCCGGACGCTTTCCCCGCATCGCGGACAGCCTGGCCGCTTTGCGGATTCAGCAGCAGCGTATGCCCGCCGGACGCCAGCTTGACCCCGCCGTCCTTCTGCACGGACAGACGCAGCCGAAGCGCGTCGGCGGCGGTGCGCACGGGCACATAGGTGACGTTGTCAAGCATTTCGGGCAGAACGTCCGGGAACGGAAGCAGGCGGTCGTTCACGCCGATGTAGACATCCTGCTCCGGCAGGTCCTGTGCCGCTCCCGCTGAAGCGGGGGAAGAAACGAACAGCTGCGTCAGCACGGAAAAGAAAAGCACGAGGGAAAGGATAAGAGCCGGGCGGTTGATTCTCATACGCGTTCAAACTCCTTTTATCGCAAAGCCATTTCTCGATTTTGATAATAGGACGCGGCAGCTCCCCTCTTCGTTGCAGAGCCGCTGCGCTTTTTTTTGAACGTTCTCCATCCCTCTTTCTTTCGCGCGTTCATCTTGCCCCCTCCCTGTCAGGAAGCTGCATCCGGCTGAAACAGCGTGACGATCACGCCCTCCCGGTTGTCGCCCGAAAGCTCGTACCGGCCCGCCGGAAGCGAAACGGTCAAGCCCTCCTCGTAGCGGTAATAGGAAATGGTATACCGCCCTCCGTCGGCATCCGCCGTGACGGTTTTCCGCTCCTTGAGGTAATCGAGGTATTCCTCCAGCACAAAGCCGTGCTCCTCCATCAGCCTGCTGTGCGGCAGGCCCACGTAACGAAAATGCCAAGGCTCGTACTGAATGCCGGTAATATCCGTTTTCTTTTCTGGATAGCGCAGCACAAACCCGTATTCCCACGCGTGCTTCTTCAGCCATTTGCCCTCGGGCGCGCGGTCCATCGTTTGATCCATAGAGCCAAGATCCACGGAGAGCCCGACGTTGTGCTCGCTGTAGCCCGGCGGCAGGGCGTAATCGGCGCCTTTTTCGAGGAAAAGCGCCTCCTGGTCTTCCTTCCCCCGATAGCCGCTCGTGACGAGGAAATGGCTCACGCCATCCCGCCGTGCGGCGCCGAGCATCGTCATCAGCTCCCGCGCGACGCCTTCGGAAAGCGCAATGCTTCCGTCGATCAAACCGTATCCTTCTCTCAGATCGCCGCGCTCGTAAAGATTCACTACATCGCCGCGCACGCCATTCGGATGCACGGGATTGTCCTTGTTGACCAGAATGAGATTCCCTTCGTGCACCTGGTCCCCCGTGAGCGCCACCTTGCCGTTCCCGGGAACATCGGCCGGTGCCGACACCCCGGAGAGGTTGTCCGTTCCTCCGCCCGTTGCCGGGTTACTTATAGAAGCGGGAGCCGAAGCCGCGGAGGGACCGACCGCATCCGCCCCGCCCGCGTTGCCTCCGCGTTCCTGCCGCAGCCACATGCCGTACCCCACTGCAAAGATCACAAGCAGCAAAAAAAACCACCTTTTCATCATTCGGCCTCCTTGAACCTGGTCCTACCAGAATGAAGGAAAACCTTTTGAAAAAAAGGTGGGGAATTCTAAAATTTTTCTTAAGTTCCGGCCGGCAGCCGAACCTCGAACAGCGTGCGGACCGGACCGCTTTCGACCGAGATGGAGCCCCCGTGGCGCTCGACAATGTTCTTGGCGATAAAAAGCCCAAGCCCCGTGCTGCCTTCCGTATGAGTTCTCGCCTGGTCCCGCGTATAAAACATATCGAATACATGCGGCTGCTCGTTTTCGGGTATGGCATCGCCGTAGTTGACGACCCGCACCGCGATCTCTTCGCCCTCCCGGACGGCGGTTACGTCGACATACAAGCCGTCGCTGCCGTACCGGGCCGCATTGTTCAGCAAATTCTCGAACACGCGGGCCAAAAGCCCGCCGTCCGCTTCCGTCCGCAGGCCGTCCTCCAGGTTCAGCCGGGCGGTCAGCCCTTGCCGCTCGAACTGCGGATAAAGCTCCTCGCAAAGCTGGCGCAGCAGCTCCCCGAGGTCGATGCCGCTTTTGTGCAGGGGAAGCATGCCGTGGTTCATCCGCGTGATCTCGAACAGGCTGTCGATCAGCCGCTCCAGGCGCTGCGCTTTGGCGTGAGCGATCGCCGTGTAGTGGCGAAGCTGCTCGGGCGGCAGGCCTGCGTCGCGCTGCATCAAATCCAGGTAGCCGAGAACCGAGGTGAGCGGGGTCCGCAGGTCGTGGGCCAGATTCAGAACCAGCTGGTCCTTGCTGTTCTCGGCGAAATCGCCGCGTTCGCGCGACTTCCGCAGCTCCTCTCCGGCACGGTTGACGTCGTCCGCAAGAGAACCGAGCTCATCCTTCGAGCGCACCTGGACGACATGGGCAAAGTCGCCCGCTGCAAGGTGACGGATGCCCTTCGAAATTTCTTTAAAGTAGGCGGCATACGGTTTTGTCAAAAGAAAGAAAAACAGCACCGCAAGCGGAACGAACAGCACCAGAAAAAAAGGCAGCTCCCCGATCCGTCCGATCAGCATGCGCACAAAGGCCAGAAAATCGCCCCTCATGGCATTCTCCCGGTAATAGGCCTGCAGGAGCCGGTAGACGATATACGTGACGAGGCCGGACAGAAGCATGCTCAGTCCGAAGAACAGCAGCATGCTCGAGCGGAAGCTTCGCGTGTTAGCCATGGAACGCGTACCCGACGCCCCAGACCGTCTTGATCCGCTTGGCGCCGTCCTCTCCGAGTTTTTTCCGCAGGGTGCGGATATGCACCATGACGGTGTTTCCGCCTTCGTAATAGGCCTCCCCCCACACCTGCCGGAAAATGGCCTCGGCGCTGAACACCTTTTTCGGATGGCGCAGAAGCAGGTGCAGAATTTCGAACTCCTTCGGCGTCAGCTCAATGTCCCGCCCGTACAGGGTGACCAAACGCCGCTCGGGATCGAGCCGCAGCCCGCCCTCCTCCAGCACGCTGTTCCGCTCCTCCGGCGGCTGGTTGAGCTGGGTGTACCGGCGCAGCTGGGCGTTGACCCGGGCGACCAGCTCCAGCGGGTTAAACGGCTTGGTCATGTAATCGTCGGCGCCCATGACAAGACCGGTGATCTTGTCCAGGTCCGACGTTTTGGCGCTTACAAAAATAATCGGAAAGCGGTGCTCCTCGCGGGCCAGCCGGGTCACCCCGTAGCCGTCCAGGCCCGGCATCATGATGTCGAGCACGGCGAGGTCGACCGGCTCGCTCCGGATGACCCGCATCGCTTCGTTTCCGTCGTGAACGGTCACGGTCCGGTAGCCTTCCTTTTGCAGGTGCAGGGCGATCAGCTCGGCAATTTCCTTTTCATCGTCCGCAATCAGGATCGTCACTGGCTTCATTGTCGTTTCCACCACGCTTTGCATTGATCTCCCTGTTGGTTTCGACAAAGGGGCCGCCAAACCCTTGCGGAGCGGCGCAGGTTTTGCGCGGACTCCTGCGCGCCGCGCAATAAAGCCTTCCCCCTTCACGCGGGAAGGGGGAAGGCTTTTCTGGGGCGGGCCCGGCCGAAAGGGGGCCATCGCACAAGGGCGGGCCGGTTGCACATGGCGATCCGGCTGTACATGGGCGGCCCAGTCCGCACATTGGCGGTCAGTCGAGCATGGACGGCCCAGGCTGCACTTGGGCGGTTAGTCGAAACATTGGCAGCCCAGTCCNGATCCGGCTGTACATGGGCGGCCCAGTCCGCACATTGGCGGTCAGTCGAGCATGGACGGCCCAGGCTGCACTTGGGCGGTTAGTCGAAACATTGGCAGCCCAGGCTGCACTTGGGCGGTTAGTCGAAACATTGGCAGCCCAGTCCGCACATTGGCGGTCAGGACCGCAGTTGGCCGACCAGCTCGCGCACGGCCGCGGATAGCGGTGTAGCGGGACGGCCGAGCAGGCGCTCGAAATCGCCGCTTTCGAGATCCAGCGCGCCGTCGCGGATGGCGGCCTGGATCGCGACGACGATCGGGAGCGCGGGTTCCGGCACGCCCGCGTTTTTCATCGCCTCAGCATAAGCTTCGTCGCTCACCTGGGCGACGGGCACCTCGCGTCCGATTGCCTCGGCCAGCGCGGCGGCGTACTCCTCCTGCGTCGCCGGCTTGCCGCCCAGCTCGTACACGGTATTGTCGTGCCCTTCGCCGGCCAGCACGGCGGCCGCGGCTTCCGCGTACTCGCGCCGCAGCGCCCAGCCGGCTTTGCCGCTTCCCACGGACGTCAGCCATGGCGCGCCGGCCAAAACCGCCTGGATCGTGCCCGCTTCGTTCTCCGCGTACCAGTTGTTCCGCAGGAACGAATACGGAATGCCTGTCTCCCGAATGGCGCGCTCCGTGGCGCGGTGGACTTCCGCCAGGAACAGCGTGCTGTCCTCGGCATTGGTCGCGCTTGTGTACGCGATAAATCCGACGCCCGCGCGTTTTGCCGCGTCCACGGCGGCGGTATGCTGGCGGATGCGCGTTTCCGTATCGCCGTCCGTGGAAATCAGGAGCAGCCGGTCGACGCCGGCAAAGGCAGTATCCAGCGTTTCCGGACGGTCAAAATCGCCATGCCGCACGTCGACTCCGCGGGCGCTCAGATCGGCCGCCTTTTCCGGCTGCCGCACGCTCACAGCGAGCTGCCCGACGGGTACTTTCTTTAACAAATGCTCCATTACAAGCGACCCCAAATGCCCGGTCGCACCGGTAACCAAAAGCTTCATCTTCAATCTCCTCCATTTCGCGGGATCGTAACGCCACCAGCCCGGCCGATACTGTTTCACCGTCAAACCAGCGTTGTAACCATTATGGTTACTTCAATATTAAAAGTCAAGCGCACCGTGAAGATTCCGGATGATCCCGCTGCCTAACCCACGCGCCTCCCCATTCCTAACGCTCGCCCGCCGATGCCGCTGCCCTGCGGATCACGTATAGCTGCCAAAACAAATATGTTCTCCGTGGTACCCGGCCGAGCAGGTAAAGCTAACGGTTGCCACGGAGCCTATTTGCCCCAAAAAGAAGGTTTGAAAATTCTAACGGTTGCCACAGCGCTTATTTCCGTTTTTTTGCTTGAGTTCGCCCGTTTTTTCCGAAATAAGCTCTGTGGCAACCGTTAGCGAAAAAAAAGGGCGGTTTTAGCTCGAATAAGCCCTGTGGCAACCGTTAGCCATCCGTGCAATCCCATCCCTGGCGCCACCGATAATCAAATTTGGGGCTTGCTTGTTTTCAGAAAAAAGGAGGCAGCGGTCGACCACGCGAAAATAACCGGGGTGGGGCAAGCGCGACTGCTGCCCGTCCGGCTACACCCTATTCGCCGGAGAGCCGGCGGCTTTCCCGCTCGCTTTTGAACAGCCTTTTCGCTGCCCGCTGCCCATCCGCCCAAGCCCCCGGCTTTCCCGCTCGCTTTTGGACAGCCTCTTCGCTGCCCGCTGCCCATCCGCCCGAGCCCCCGGCTTTCCCGCTCGCTTTTGAACAGCCTTTTCGCTTCCCGCGCCCCATCCGCCGGTTTGCGTTACGTGATGGAGGCGGCCGGCTGCTTCACATCGTCCGGGTAACGGAACGCCCCCGATGCCCGCACAAACAAGCCGCTGTCGGAGGGCAGCCGCTCAAAGGGCGCTTCCTCCGTATCCGGCGTGAAATGGAGCACCAGCCGTTTCACTCCTTCGGCCGGAAGCTTCCGCAAAAGCCCCGCCAGCCCGCCTTTCCGCTTGCGGATGATGTCGTAGACCTGCAGGCTGTCGTCTCTCCGCTCCGCCAAAACGACCGCCTCCTCCTCTTCCAGGTAAAAGATGCTTTCCTTGAAAAAGGTCAGGCAGTGAAACATCAATATGTCCTCGGCGCCTACGGCCGCGAACCGGCGCGACGCCGGCGCCCGCCCGGCCGCGAAGCGGTGGAGAAACTGCCGGTCGGCCTCCCGGTCCATATCCAGCTTGCGGCACGAGGCCGGCCCTCCCGGAGACGGCTCGAAGGCCGCCGCATACGGCCGGTCCTCAGTGGCGCAGAAGCCAAAGCGGGGGTAAAACGCCTGAACCGAGGAATTGGCAAACAAATAAAGAAAATCGGTTTCCTTTTCGTAATCGGCGATAATCCGGTTCAGGAGGCCGGCGGCAAGTCCCTTGCCCCGGTAAGCCCGGTGTGTCATGACGGCGCCGATCTGCACCGCCTTTTTGCGCTCGCCTCCGACAAGAAAATCCATCCGGTAAACCGACGCGTTGGCCACGATCCGGTCCCCGTCAACATACGAATACGGAATATATCGCTCGCTCCAATACCCCTTTTCGTACCAGGGCTCGAAGCTGATGCCAAACGTGGCGAACGCCAGCTCCGACAAGCTTTTGCGCAGCGGCGCCCGGTCCCGGTAGCCCTGTTCAAACACTAGCATCATTCTCTCCTCTTTCCCGCCGGCTAAACCGCCGCCCCCTGTTATCTTACCGGCCGCATCACTTTCGACCCGTGCCGCTATTTTGTCGCCTCATTTTACCACTAATTTACCGAATGCATGGCTAGCGCCAGCATTTTTATCGCTAATTTACCGACCGCATGGCGCCAGCCTTTTATCGTATTCCCCCCCCATTTTACCGCTAGTTTACGGCCCGCATTTTAGCGCCTTTTTACCGCCCGCATGCGGCCGGCATTATACGCCCGCGCCCTACGCCCGCACCACGGCGCGCCGCTCCGCATCCCAGCGCAGGACGGGCGCGCGGCCCTGCAGCCGCAGCCCGCCGAACCATTCGTCCGCGTCATGCAGCTCCGCCCAGTCCCGGCGGCCGGCCAGCACCTCGCGGCCCGTCTCCGTCAGGACGAGCCGGCCGTGGCGCAGCTCGCCCGGATGCTCGCCGAAGCGGGGAAACGCCAGGATGCCTTCGGCGCGCAAAAGCGGAGCCGCCCCTTCCGTCAGCTGTGCGAGCCTGTACCAATACTCCAGATCGCCCATGCCCAGAACATGAAGGTCATCCGTCACCAGCCGGAACAGCTCATGCGGATTTGTCACGCCGGCGGCGGCCAGCTCCAAAGTCTTTCGCTCTACGCTCCCCAACCCGCTGCCGGGGGCCGGGAGGCGGGCCAGATGAGCTTCAAATGCGCTCTTCAGGTACGGAAGCGCCCCGGTGTCCTCCCGCAGAAGGGCGACATGCTCTTCCGGGCGGCGGGACACGTAAGCTTCCCACGCCCGGCGGCCGGCCTGAAGCTCCTCCGGCCCGATTTCCTGCCAGGTGCCGGACAAGGTCTTCAGCTGGACGGCCGTCAGCTGCCCCAGCCCATGGAACGGCTCAATGCCCGGAAACGCGCCGATGCAGAGCAGATTCAGCTTCGTCCCGCCAAGCTCCTGCCCCGCGAACCAACGCAGCAGACGGGCAAGGATGGTTTGATCGAACAGGTCGTGCTCGAACCAGAGCACCACCTCGCGGTAGCGGCGGAAGCCGCGCAGCGTGTTCTCCTGCTCTTCGCAGCTCCGGATGTAGGTTTCCCGGGGGATTCCGAGCTTCCCTTCCAAAAAGGCGGCGCGCTCCGCACGGTTCTCTTCCTTTTCCGGATGAAGAAAAACGGGTCCGACCGGGTAAAGCTCCCGCCAAACCGCAATATCCCCCGGAACAACTCCTTGACGCAGCGTCTCGGCGGTGACATCTCCATTGACAATATGCAGCATCCCTTCTCCTCCTTCGGCCAAATGACGGAGCGCGGAAAACAGGTCGGCGACGGGAAGCGCGCGCTTCAGCTGCCGGCGCGCCCGGAACAGCCGCTTTTTCAGCGCAGGCTCGGGAACGCCCAAAGCGGCAGCCGTTTCGCGGATCGAATAGCCTTCAAAATAAAACAGCTGAACCGGCAGCCGCAGGGAAGCGGGCAGCTCTCCGACTAAAGCGCGAAGCCGTCCGCGCAGCTCTCTTTGCTCCGCGGCGACCGCCGGGTCCGCTCCCGCAGGCGCGGGAAGCCCTCCGGCGGCCTCGTCCGGAACGACGGGATGCCGCTTCCGGCGCAGCAGCCGGGCACACTGCCGCTCGACAATGACCCGGAACCAGCCGGGAAAAGCCTCCGGCTCCCGCAGCCCGTCAAGCCCGGACAGCGCCTGTGTGAACGCCTCCTGCGCCGCATCCTCTGCCAAATGAGCGTCCCGCAGCTTCTCGTAAGCGACGGCTACCGCCATGCCGGTATACTGCCGGACCAGCCGCTCCACCGCGTCCTGATCGCCCTCCCGGGCCCGTTTTACCCATTCACTTGTCGTTAAGTCCATTCCCGTTCGCCGCCTTTTCCGTACTCTCTATCCTTTAGTGCCGCCCGCAGCGGAAAAGGTTCCTTCTTTCCATCTTACCGGCCGAAAGCGGGAATGTCATGCGAGATCGGGAAGGGAAACGCGCAAGGGGCAGAAATGTAATTTTTTTTAGAATTGTATCTTTCTAGCAATCCCTCTCGTGGTGTATGATAGAATAGCAAACGCTTCCAATTTTACCGAAAAGGTGGGGACGCCGTTCCCGCGTTGTGGCCTTCCACGCGCGGCACTGATCGCACGCATGCCGGTTCTGTCGTTTTCTGCAAAGGTCGGCTTGTCCATTCTTATTCATGAAAAGGAGAATTGAAATGACATTCCGCAGCAAATTCCGCCGCACGAAGTCTTTTTTGTCTATGGCGCTGGCCGCTATCCTTCTGTTCGGTCTGCTCCCCGCTTCCGTGTTCGCCGCCGAAAGAGCTGAAAGCGCTATCACCGCTACGGGCATGCAAACCTATGTCGACGCCATGCAGCCCGGCTGGAACCTCGGCAACTCGCTCGACGCCACCGGCGGAGACGAAACCAGCTGGGGCAACCCGGTCATTACCCAGCAGCTGATCCAGCAAATCGCGGCCCAAGGCTACAAGAGCATCCGCATCCCGATTACCTGGGAGCAGCGGATGGGCGGAGCCCCCAACTACACCATCGACCCCGCTTTCCTGAACCGGGTGCAGCAGATCGTGGATTGGGCGCTCGGAGCAAACCTGCATGTCATGATCAACATGCACCACGATTCCTGGTCCTGGGTCAGCTCCATGCCAAGCAATCACGACACGGTGCTTGCCCGCTACAACGCCGCCTGGACGCAAATTGCGAACAAGTTCAAGAACTACAACAACAAGCTGATGTTTGAAAGCATCAACGAGCCGAGCTTCAACAACAGCGGTAACAGCTACCAGCTGCTGAACGAGCTGAATACATCCTTTTTCAATATCGTCCGCAATTCGGGCGGGCAAAACGGCGTCCGGCCCCTGGTGCTGCCTACGCTTGCCACGTCGTCCACCCAGGCCGATCTGGACCAGCTGTACACCACCATGACGAGCCTGAACGACCCGAACCTGATCGCCACGGTGCACTATTACGGCTTCTGGCCGTTCAGCGTCAACATTGCCGGCTTCACCACCTTCAATGACGAAACCCGAAACGACATCAACGCCACGTTCGACCGTGTCTACAATACCTTTACGGCCCGCGGCATTCCCGTGATCGTCGGCGAATTCGGCTTGCTCGGGTTCGACCGCAACACAGGCGTCATCGAGCAGGGCGAAAAGCTGAAATTTTTTGAATACCTGATGTATTACCTCAAGGAGAAAAAGATCACGCACATGCTGTGGGACAACGGCCAGCACTTCGGCCGCACGTCCTTCCAGTGGTCGGACCCGGATCTGTTCGCGATGATGAAGGCGGGCTGGACCACCCGTTCGGCCACCGCGGCGTCCGACCTGATCTACCTGAAGAAAAACACCGCCGTGACGGACAAAACCGTGGCGCTCAACCTGAACGGCAAACAGTTCGTCTCCCTGAGCGTAAACGGCCAGACGCTGCAAAGCGGCACCGATTATGTCCTGAACGGAAGCAATCTGACGATCAAAGCCAGCCGGCTCAGCCAGCTGACCTCCTCGGGACAGCTGGGCGTGAATGCGGTGCTGACCGCCAAATTCAATTCGGGCGCCAGCTGGAAATGGAGCGTGATCGTTTACAACAAACCGGTCCTGAGCAGCACGTCGGGCACGACCTCGAACTTTAACATCCCGGCCGTCTTCAACGGCGACAAGCTCGCTACGATGGAAGCGACGTATGTGAACGGCGGCAACGCCGGGCCGCAGAACTGGACGTCCTTCAAGGAGTTCGATTACACGTTCGCGCCCAACTACTCCGCCAACCAGATCAAGCTGCAAACAAACTTCTTCAACGAAGTCAACAACGGCGACGTGATCCTGAAATTCCACTTCTGGAGCGGGGAAGTCATTTCGTACAAAATCACCAAAAACGGCAGCTCCGTGACGGGCTCGCCGCTGTAAACCGCGCATAGGATTTACGGCAACCTGCACTTTTCAGGACGCCGTCAAAGCGTCTCCCGGGAAGGCTAACCCCCCTTCTCCGGGAGGCGCTTTTTGTCGGTCTCTGTCGTTTTTTTGCAGAAAGAGGATTGACATCGAAAAAATACCGCTCTATAATAACCACAGAAAACGTTTTCGGAAGCGCTTTATTTCTACTCTTTAATCGCAACAATCCGGTCTTTTTTTACCCGGGGAACGATTTGATCTTTTTTTTGACGGTTATCTAAAACGTTTTCGGTAACGCATGCAAACAACACGGGAGGCTAGCCGCAACATGATGAAGTATGATTTGGGCACGCACGAAGAACAAAACTGGATCGTTGCGGAGACGGCCTTCTCCAAGGATCACCTCGGCAAGGGGGAGGCCGTTCTGTCCCTCGGCAACGGCTACATGGGGCTGCGCAGCGCGACGGATGAGCCGTATGTCGGCGAAACCCGCGACCTGCTGGTTGCCGGAACCTTCAACCGCTTCGACGAACATGAGGTGACGGAGCTGCCTAATGCGGCGGACGTCACCCGACTGGACATCCGCCTTGACGGCGAACGCCTGGAGCTTTCCGCCGCCAACACGGAGGACTACGTCCGCGCCCTGAACCTGAAAACCGCCGAGCTGACCCGAACCTTCCGCTTTACGACTTCCTCCGGCAAGAGCGCCTCTCTCCGCTTCCGCCGCTTCGTCTCCCTCGACCAGCTCCATCTGATCGGGATCAAGGCGGAGATTACAGCCCTGGACGGATCTCTTACGTTCCAGATTGAAAGCGGCATCAACGGCCAGTTGAGCAACACCGGCTCCCAGCACTTCCATGAGGGCGAAAAGCGGATTCACGACAAGGTCATTCTGGAGCTGCTGCAGCAGACCACCCAATCGAAGATCGACTTTGTTCTCGACGCCGCCCACCTGGTTTTCCTTGGAGACCGGGAGCTGGAGCAGGCCTCCATGCGCATCGACCGCCGGCTGGTGGCCGTGATGTTCAAAGGCGAGATTCCCCAGGGCCAAACCCTCACTCTGGAAAAGCTGGCGGTGGTCTACACCAGCCGGGACAAGGCGTTCGCCGGCCTGCCGCTGGACGCGCTTCGCGAAACCGCACTCAACAGCCTGCGGGACGCCCGCCACAAAGGGTACGACGCCCTTCTCGCCGAGCATGCGGAAGCATGGGACAAGAAGGTATGGAGCGCCTACCGCCTGGAGGTGGACTCGGAGGACGGCTTTGATACGCTGGCGCTGCGGTTCGCCCTCTACCATCTCACCGCCATGACCCCGGCCCACGATTCCCGCATGGGCATTGCCGCCAAGGGACTGAGCGGGGAAGGGTACAAGGGCCATTCCTTCTGGGACACGGAAATTTTCCTGCTGCCATTCTTCACGTATACCAACCCGGAAATCGCCCGCTCCCTGCTCACCTACCGCTATCTCGGTCTGGAGGGCGCCCGTAAAAAAGCGGCGGAAAACGGCTACGAAGGCGCCATGTATCCATGGGAAGCCGCCTGGCCCAGCGACGGCGAGGTGACGCCCGTGTGGGGAGCCGTGGACATCGTCACCGGCAAGCAGACAAAGATTTGGTCCGGCTTCATCGAGCAGCACATCACCTCCGACATTTCCTTTGCCGTCTGGCAATATTACCGGATTACGGGCGACCGGACCTTCATGGAGGAGTGCGGCTACGAGATGCTGTTCGAAACCGCCACCTTCTGGGCCAGCCGACTGGAGTGGAACGAAGAAAAGCAGCGCTACCACATCAACGACGTGGTCGGCCCGGATGAATACAAGGAGCATGTGGACAACAACGCCTTCACCAACCACATGGCCCACTTCAACCTGGAATTGGCGATCGGCTATTACGAGGAATTATCCCAAAGCCGGCCTGAACTGCTGGAACGTCTGGACGGCAAGCTGAACCTGACCCGGGCTTACGCCGTCTGGCAGGACCGCATCGGCAAGCTCTACCTGCCCGCCCCCCGGGAGGAGGATTTGCTGGTTCCCCAGGACGATACGTACTTGAACAAGCGCTCCATCGACCTGACGAAATACAAGAAAGCAACCAAGGTCGGTTCCCTGTTCGATGACTACAACCTGGAACAGGTCAACGAGATTCAGGTCTCCAAGCAGGCGGACATCATGATCCTGTTCTATCTGTTGGAAAACCGCTTCCCGGAAGCGGTGAAGGTCGCCAATTACCGTTACTATGAGCCGCGCACGCTGCATGACTCCTCCCTCAGCCTCTCCACCCACGCCGTTTTGGCCAACGACCTGGGCAACACGGAGCAAGCCTACGAGCTGTTCCGCCGGGCGGCGGAGATTGACCTCGGCCCGAACATGAAGTCGTCCGACCACGGCATTCACGCCGCTTCCATCGGCGGCATCTGGCAGGCGGCGATCATGGGCTTCGGCGGGGTCCGGATGACCGACGGCAAGCTGAGGATAAACCCCAAGCTGCCCGCCCACTGGCACCGGCTGGCCTTCTCGCTCTGCTGGCAGGGCCAGCGGCTGGACATCGAAGCGACGAAGGAAGAGCTGACCGTCAAGGCGGCGGACGGCAAGCCCGTCACCCTGGAGTCGCAGGGCAAGACCCACACGTTCGACCGGTTTTTCTCTATCACATTAAAATAAGGGTGGTTAAAACAATGAGAAAAAGCTTGATGCAAGCCGGAAAATGGGTGCTCGTCCCCGTGCTGGCAATGTCCATGCTGGCAGCCTGCAGCAGCGGAGGCGGAAGCAAGGCGGAGTCCAAGGAGCTGGTCATCTGGAATGCCGGCATTACCTCCTCCGACGACACCGGCAAGGTGAGCAAAGACGATCTGCCGCTGTTCAAGACGATCAAGGCGTTCGAAGACGCCAACCCCGGCTACAAAGTGACTGTGGTGGACTACGCCATGGACCAGTTGACCCAAGCGTTTACCGCCGCCAACCTGGCCAAGGAAGGCCCGGACATCGTGGCCATGTGGGCAGGCTCCACGACCCTCGGCTACAAGGACCATCTGGTGGACCTGAACGGCCACCTGAGCGACGAGGAGAAGGCGGAGTATGACACCTCCGACATCACCCACGTCGGCTTCGAGAAGTCCGGCGCCAACCTGGGCTTGCCCGGCGATGCTACGACGATCCAGTTTTACTATAACAAGCAGATGCTGAGCGAACTTGGCTATTCGGACTTTAATCCGCAAACCTGGGACGAATTCCTGACCATCGCCCAAGCCATCAAGGAGAAGGGCACGACGCCGCTTGTGGTGGGCGACTCCGGCGGCGCCATGAGCACCTGGGCGATCTGCGAGTTTTGGGGCGACCTGCTGGGTTCGGACGGCCTGAAAGGCCTTGGAACCGGGGAAACCGCCATCAACAGCGATCCCTTCAAGGAAAGCATGAACGCCTGGAAGAAAGTGTTCGACCTCGGGCTGACCAACCCTGACTACGTATCCATGGACGATGGCACCGCCATCCGGAATTTCGTCGCCGGCAAGAGTCCGATTATCCTTCACGGCAGCTGGGCGGTGCGGGAATTCGCCTCCATGGGCGACAACGTAGGCATTCTGAAGGTGCCGGCGATCTCCGCTTCGGCTCCTTACAAGGACACCATCGTTTCCCAGCCGTCGATCAACCTGAGCGTCACCAACTACTCCAAGGATGTGGACAAGTCGGTGGAGCTGGCCAAGATGCTCTCCAGCGTCGAGTTCAAGACCGAAACCAACGAGCTGCTGTACACGGAAGCCAGCACCCTCAACCTGATGAAACAAAGCCAGGAATGGGTACAGGAGGGCAAGAACCTGATCGGCTTCGACTCCATCATCAAAGCTGACGCAGCCAACGAGTTTTACAAAATGGCGGCCTCCGTTATGAGCGGCCGGGAACAGCTGGACGCTTTCGCGGCAAGGCTTGATCAATTGAACCAATAAGCCCGGTCTCCCCGGGAACCGATCCGCCGGATGCAGGGTGTCGTGCCGATGTTGTGCCGATACCCTGCTCTATCTTCTCCCTCGTACCGCCCTCGCGGTGCGGGAGCCGTGCCGCCCATCGTTCGTCATAACCGGGCGATGGGCGCGCGGGAAGCGGTCGGGGCTTGCGGAGCGGGCATCCGGAAACAGAGGTGCGCGACATGTTGACCACGATCTTCCGCAAACATCGAGAAAGCCTGGCCGGCTTGCTGTTCAGCCTGCCCGCCATGGCGCTCTTCACCGCCTTCGTCCTCATTCCCATCGTATACGTCTTCATATACAGCTTTACCGAATGGGACGGCATGGGCGCGGCCACCTTCATCGGCCTGGACAACTACACGGCGATCTTCCGCTCGCCGGAATTCCGCACGGCCATCTTGAACAACCTGAAATTCCTCGTCGTCGGCGTGCCGGTGTGGACCATTTTTCCGCTCCTGATCGCGGTGCTGCTGCAGGACGAGGTTCGCGGGTGGCGGTTCTTCCGCTCGGTGTACTTCTTCCCCACGGTTCTGTCCACCGCCGTCATCAGCGCCTTGTTCAAGTCTCTTTTCCTGTACGACGGACCGGCCAACCAGCTGCTGGGGCTGATCGGGGTTCCGCCCATCGAATATTTCGCCAATGGAAATATTGCGATTCTGCTCGTTATCACCATCATCAACTGGGTGGGCTTCGGCTCCGCGGTTCTGATTTTGCTGGCGGGGATGAGCGGGTTCTCCAATGAAATCTTCGAGGCGGGCGAGCTGGATGGCGTCACCTGGTTCCAGAAGATGATCTATATCACCCTTCCCCTGTTGAAGCCGACGCTTCAGTTCGTGGTGATGCTGAACGTGCTGGCGGTGTTCACATCCCTTTTTGGCTACATCTACCTGATGACCGCCGGCGGTCCCGGCTATGAAACCACCGTCATCGAGTACCTGCTGTACCTGAAGGCGTTCAAGACACATGATTTCGGCTATGCCTGCGCGCTGGCCGTCGTGCTCTTCGCCATCGTCTCGCTGATCACGGTCGTGCAGATGAAGCTGACCAATTCGAAGGATGAATCGGTGGTGCAGTCATGAAAAAAATGACCTTCCGCGAATTCACCATCGTCGTTGTGTTGAGCCTGCTGGCCTGCGTGACCATCATCCCTCTTGTTTTTATGGTGCTGACCACCTTCAAGACCCGGGACGAGTACCTGATCAGCATGTTCGGCTGGCCGGAACACTTTTCGTTCAACAACTTCCGCATCGTCCTGGACGGCTTTGACTTCGTGCGGATGAACATGAACTCCTTTATCGTTACAGTCGGAGCTGTGGCCCTATCCCTCTGGATCACCAGCATGCTGGGCTTCAGCCTGTCCAAAATCCGTTTTCCGGCCAAGAAGCTGATTTTCGCTTTGGTGGTGTCCGGCATGTTTATGCCCGGCCAGGTGCTGATCATCCCCGTCTACAACATCATGATCAAGCTGGGGCTGGTGAACAGCCATCTGGGGCTGATCCTCTTTTATGCCGCCACCTCCATTCCCTTCACGACGTTCCTCATCATCGCCAATCTGAAGGGGATGCCGGGCGAGCTGATCGAATCGGCCAAAATCGACGGAGCGGGCCTGTTCCGGGTGTACTGGCGCATCATTCTGCCGCTTGTCAGTCCGGCGCTCGCCACGACCGCCATTCTCAACTTCATTTCTTACTGGAATGAGCTGCTGTATGCTATGATATTGTTACAAAAAGAAGAGATGCGCACCATCACCGTAGGCGTCACCTCCCTGGCGAACCGGTTTGGCGGCAACGCGCCGCTCCTGTACGCGGGGCTGCTGATGAGCTCCATCCCCGTTGTGGTTATCTTCTTTGCCTTCCAGAAGTATCTGGTGAAGGGCATTAACAGCGGGGCGGTGAAATCTTGATGAACGAGCGGGATAAACGAACCGGACCGACGTTCGAGGCCGGCGGCGTGAAACGAAGCTATGAACGGCTCCGCCTGCCGGGCCTTGAAGTGATTGAACATCGGCTGACGCTGGAGGGCCTTGCGCCGGAAGGCGGTACCGTGCGGGAGGCTTTCAGCCTTCAAGCGGAGATCCCCGAGCCGTGCACCGAAGTGGAATACTGGACAAGCAGCTGGGGCGGGGAATACGCGCCGGCCGCCGCGCGGCTGGATGCGCCGCTGCGTTTGGAGACCCGAAAGGGACGCTCGTCCCTGGACGTGCATCCCTTCGTGCTGGCGCGCGGCCAAAGCGGGGCGCTGTACGCTTACGCTGTCGCCTGGTCCGGCAACTGGGCGCTGGAGCTGGCCCCCTCCGCAGGCGGCGTAACCGTGCGCGGCGGCTTGTCCGACTGGTCTTTTGCGAAGCACCTTGCCCCCGGAGAGACGATGACGGCGCCCGCCGTGCTTTCAGCGGTGTCCCCCGCCGGCTCCCGGGACGAGATCGCCCGGCAGCTTCACGCCTGGGGGCGGCGCCGCTTCCCGGCCAACAAGCTTTCCGGAAGCCTGCCCCTGGAATGGAATCACTGGTGGGCTTATGAGGACAAGCTTATTAACGAGGACGTGTTTCTCCGCAACGTCGACGCCGCGGCCGCCATCGGCGTGGAGGTCTGCACCCTGGACGCGGGCTGGTTCGGCTCGGACGACGAGGTGGAGCACTGGTTTGACGTGCGGGGCGACTGGGATAAGGTAAACCGCAAGCGGTTCCCCCGGGGCATCCGGTTCCTGTCCGATTATGTGCACGGCAAAGGCATGAAATTCGGCCTTTGGTGCGAGATTGAAGGCCTCGGCAAAGACGCCGATCTGAGGACGGAACGCCCCGGCCTTGCCGCCATGCGCGACGGGGATTTTCTCGGCTACGTCTGCCTCGGCGGACCGGAAGGCCGGGAGTGGGCTTATGACAGGCTGGCAGGGCTGATCGAAACGTATGCCTGCGACTGGATCAAAGTGGATTTCAACCTCGATCCCGGCGCCGGCTGCGACTGTGCGGAGCACGGCCACGGCAAGGGAGACGGGCTGTTCGAGCACTATCAGGGCCTTTACGCCGTCCTGGACCGCATCCGCGCCCGCTACCCCGATGTGGTACTGGAAAATTGCAGCTCCGGCGGGCTGCGAACCGACGCCGGCATTCTGCAGCACATGCACCTGAATTTCCTGAGCGACCCCGATTACGCCGAGCACCAGCTGCAGGTGTTCTGGGGGGCCTCTCTTCTTTTGCCTCCCGAAAAATGCCTGCATTGGCTCTGGTCTGCAACGCTGGGGGGCGAAGGAGGAGGCCCCTTCCCTTCGTACCGGCTGGACGAACCCGAACCAGGCCCGGAGGAGCGCTTGACGAGGCTTCGCTTCCGTCTGCGTGTCGCCATGCTGCACAGCATGGGCCTGTCCCATCCCCTGGCCGAATATGACGAGGAGACGCTCACCCTGCTCAAGCGGGAGCTGGACTTCTACAAGACGGAGGTTCGGCCATTGATGACGTCGGCGGAGCTGCGGCGCTTGACGCCACAGTCCTTGCGGGACGGCGGGGGCGCCCGCTGGAGCTCCTGGCTGGCAATGGACCCGGCAACCGGCCGGGGACTGCTCTTCGTCTTCCGCCTGCCGGGCGGGGAGGACGAGGCTTGCTTCCGCCTGGAAGGGCTGGAGGACAGCCGCCGGTACACGCTTCGCCGTTATGATACAGGCGCAGTGGAAATCCACGGCGGACGGGAGCTGCGGGAGAACGGCCTGCTGTTCGCGGACCTGCCCGTCTGGACATCGTCCCTGATCGCGGTTTCCCCGGAGGAGGAGCATGACTAACCTTCGGACACGCGTCGCCTTTTATGTCGGCGGGCTGGGGATTCTCACCCTGGGGGTGGCCTTGCTCATCCGCAGCACTCTGGGCGCCGATCCCTGGGACACCCTCACCTATGGGCTGTCTCTGCACAGCGGCGCCACCGTCGGCGTCTGGACCTTCGCCGTCGGCGTCGTCATGGTGCTGCTGGCCTCCCTGCTGAGCAAATCGCCGCCCAACATCTTCGCCATCGCCGCCGGCTTCCTGGCCGGGGCGTTCATCGACTTTTGGTTTTGGGTGCTGGTGAATCAGCTTCCGACGGAAGGCATGATTCTCAAGGGAACCTACTTTGCAGCCGGTGTGCTGACCGTCGGCTTGGGCACGGCGATGTATGTCCTGCCCCGGTTTCCCCCGAGTCCCATCGACCTGTTCATGGTCAAGCTCAGCGAGCGCTTCGGTCTGACCCTCGGCGTCGCGAAATGGCTGACGGATCTGTTGGGGCTAGTCTTCTGCCTGCTTTTTCGCGGCCCCCTCACCTGGGGCACCCTGGCTTTGGTGCTGGGGATCGGAGCGGTGGTGGGCTTTTTCGAAAAGCGGCTGGCACGCTGGAAGGCTTGATCCGGCCGGATTCTTTCACCGCAAGTTCAAGGAGCGCTTGCCGCTCCGATTTTACAAGTAAGTACACGGCTTCCCCAATGCGGGCGACTGTCGGCGGCATGTCCGCTGAGCCGCGCCGCTTCCCGCCATGCGGGCCGGCAGCAGCGCGGGAAGCCCGGTACGGGAACGAAAGGAATCGCCATGGTATCCATAAAAGATGTGGCCAAACACGCCAACGTATCCGTCGCCGTCGTGTCCAAAACCCTGAACGGCTACCCGGACGTCAGTGAGGCGACCCGCCGCCGGGTGATGCAGGCCGTGGAAGAGCTGAACTACTCTCCCAATATGCTGGCCAAGCACCTCAAGCAAAAGGTGGCCAAATCCGTGGCGCTGATCTTCTCGAATTTCGAGCGGTCCAGCGGCAAGGACGGGGTTCTCTTCCAGATTATGAATGGCACGTACGAGGCGGCCTCCCGCTACAACTATGAGGTGGTCATCTACACGCGGAACCTGTCGGAGCAGCTGGACAAATCGTACTGGCAGTTTTGCAAGGAACGCAAGGTGGCGGGAGCGGTCATTACGGGTTTGAAGACGACGGACCCCTACTTTCTGGAAATCGTGGACAGCAACTTTCCCTGCGTTGTCATCGACGCCCGCGTGTCGGGCGAACACACAGGCTCCGTAATGACCGACAACGTGGCGGCGGCGGAGCATGCGGTGCAGCATTTGCTTGACCGGGGACACCGGCGGATCGGCCTGATGAACGGCCACGATTTTGCCGAAGTCAGCCAGGAACGTCTGGAGGGCTACCGCCAAGCGCTGGAAAAAAACGGCCTCGCCGTGGACCCGTCTCTCATCGTCAACGCCGATTTCAGCGAGGATACCGCGTACGCCCTTGCCGAGTCCTTCCTGCGCTCCAACCCCGGCATGACGGCGGTCTTCTGCGCAAGCGACTTGATGGCCATCGGCCTCATGAACCGCTGCCGCGAGCTGGACGTGCGCGTTCCGGAGGACTTGTCCGTGATCGGCTTCGACGACATTGTCCTTTCCACATATACCACGCCGAAGCTTACCACTGTCCGTCAGGATTTCCAGCACATGGCCTTTACCGCCTTCGAGCAGATTGTGCGGATCATGGAGCACCAGGAGCGGGGCTATCACAAGAAAGTCTCTTACCAGCTTGTGGAACGGGATACCGTGCGGCCGCTGTAGGCCGCGCTTTCCGGCAGGCCGCAAGCCATTTTACGGAGGAACGCCGGAGACGCTGAATTTTGACTGCACAGCGTTTTTCATCCGGATGCCTTCTTTTCGAGGCAGGACTATTAAGAAGCAGCATTCAGGCCGCGCTGGCGCAGGCTTACGGCACCGGAAGCGGCTCTTTTCTTAAGGATTCCCGAAAACGTTTTCGACAACTCGCGGAAAATTCAATACGTAAAAGGAGGACTTGGCCATGAAGCTTCAGGCTGTTTTGTTTGACCTGGACGGAGTAATTACCGACACCGCCGAATTTCACTATGAGGCCTGGAGGCAGATGGCGGGGGGGATCGGCATTTCCATTGACCGGGCCTTCAACGAATGCCTCAAGGGAGTCAGCCGCATGGAATCCCTGGAGCGGATTCTCCGGCACGGCGGACGGCAGGACGATTATACCGCCGAGGAGAAGGTGCGCCTGGCGGAGGCCAAAAACCGCCATTACGTCTCTCTGCTGGACCAGCTTACCCCGGCGCATGCGTATCCCGGCATCCGTGAGCTACTGGAGGATTTGCAGCGGCGGGACATTCCCGCCGTCGTCGCTTCCGCCAGCAAAAATGCGCCGTTCATTCTCGGCGCTCTGGAACTGACGCCGCTGTTCCGGCATATCGTCTCGCCCGAAGGAATTCCCGGCAAACCGGCGCCGGACATCTTCCTGCAGGGAGCCGCGGCTGTCGGGGCCGCCCCCTCCGGCTGCATCGGCCTTGAGGACGCCCAGGCCGGAATCGAAGCCATTAAGGCGGCCGGCATGTTCGCCGCCGGAATCGGCGACGCCGGGCTGCTGCTCCCCTCCGGAGCCGACGTTGTTTACGCCGGCACCGGCGAGCTGTCGCTGCCTGCTTTGGCGCAGGCAGCCGGGCTGGAGCTGTGACCGTCTGCCTGAATTGACGCTTGAATCGGCAAACCCGACTGCCGCGAAGCGTCCCGGTTTTCCGTGTGCGCGCATTTGATTTAGGCCGCGCCTCCGGTCCGTATGTCCGTTTCTGCCTTCCATCGCCTTTCGTATATATATGGCGAAGGAGATGAAACGCATGGCGGATTTAATTCTTCCCCGCAGCCCGGTGATGGCCTACAACATCCTGAATTACTTTCTGACGGCGCCGGCCGGCGGAATAGCGGTCCCCGCAGCGACGGCGACCGATATCGGCCCCGGTACAGCCGGCCTGACCTGGCGCGATGACACGGGAGCGACCGTTACCCAATTCGCGGTCAACCCGGGTACGCCGCCCGCCGGCCATCAGTACGCTTACGAGCTGTATATTGACGGGCAAAAGCAGCAGGAAGGGCTCGTGACTTCGGCTACCACAACCGCGCTGGTTTTGACCTCCGCGACAGCGGCCACGATCGGCGAAAACTCGCGTATTGTCCTGACGGTGGTCGACCTGAGCCTCACGTAAGGACCGAGCCAAAAACAACCGCGCCGTTTGACGGAGCGGTTGTTTTCGCGTTTGCCGCCTTCCGCCGCCAGCTAAAGGGACAGCCGGAAAAACTCCGCCACGATGCGGGCGTTTTTCACCGGCGGCGGGTCCGCGAGAAACCGGATGCGCCCTTTCTTTACCCGGTAACTGCGCGGAGACTGAAGCTGACCGTCCACATACAGGTGGCCGAAGGAGATGGCGGCCGGGTCCGGAATGCGGCTGTGATAGCCGGGCACCGCGTCGCGGCTGCGATAGGTTCTTTTCCGCCCGTCCGCCAAAGCAAAATAGAAATACGCTTTTGCCCGCAGCGGCTTCCTCTTTGCGCGGCGGCACAATCCGGCCGGGTCCTTCGTCCGTTTTCTTCTCCTTCGTCCGCACCTTCCGCCGGCTGCACGTCTGCCGCCCATCGCCGCTTCCCCCGTTCCGTTTCCTTTCCGTTCGTCTTTTCCATATAGTAGTAAGCCGGACGAAAAGGGGCAACGGGACAGCAGCCCAACTTTGACGCTCCCGCGCCCCCCGACTGATCGGGTACGGGCTCGGCCACGGCTTGTGGTTCGGCGTCGTGATCCTGCGGATTTTGCCTCTTCTCATCGACGAGCTCGGCCTGAGCCGGAAGCAAAAGCTGATTCCCGCGGCAGCGTCCGCGGTATCGGTTCTGTCGGGACTCGCGGCCGTTTCTGGCTGGGTCTAGGCGTCTTTCGCCGGATTCGGCGGCGGCGCATCGGAGTCTCAGCTTGCGGATGAACCGGCCGGCTTCTCCTTACAAAGAAAATCAAGCATCGCGGCATTGACCGCTTCCGGCTGTTCATGGTTCACGCCGTGTCCGGCGCCGGCGATAACCTGAACCCGGTACCCGCCTTCCCGAAGCAGCTCCATGTAGGCGGGCTGCCGGTTTACCCCGTACTCGCCCGCCAGGAAAAGGAGCTTCTCCCGTACCGCCCCGCCTTTCGCGCGGTCGTATGGCGCAAGCGGATGGACAAACATCGCCTTCCGGTTGTGGCTGCGCATCAGAAGCGCCAGGTGCTCTGCAATCAAGGGATAACGGCCCAGCCAGTCGGAGCCGGGCGCGCTCAGCTTTTTCATAATTTTCAACAGGTTGCGGTCGGTGGGAAGCAAAATTTCCGGAAAGCTCATCAGCGCAGTCCGGAGCATGGTTTTCAGCGGATGGAGCACAGGGCCGCCTTCCAGGCACACGGCTTTGTCCACCCGCTCCGGCCGTGCCGTGGCGTACCGGAAAGCCAGGTAAGCGCCGTTGGATACCCCCGCCAGATGCGCCGTTTGAAAACCGAAGTGATCCATGATGCCGTCGATCCACTCGACCTGATCAAAACGCCCCTTGGCGTATTGTTCCCCGGGCACGCTTTTCCCCGGTCCCCCGATCGTATCCGCCGCCACGCAGTAAAAGCGCTTGGCCAGTTCCCCGATGTTCAGCGGCCACATGACGGCCGCGTTGTCCCCTACGCCATGAAACAGCAGCAGCGGCGGGTTTGCCGGGTCCCCGGCGGCCAGGCAATGCGTGGCCCCGAACCGCGTCTCCGCGCGGATTTGCTTTACGTCCGCGGGCCACATAGCCAGCAGCCGGTCGTAGGAAGCCCATACCCGTTCGCGGGAAGCTTCGTTTTTAAAGCTGCGGATCATTCCGTCTCCCTCTTTTCTAAGCGTTTTTCATAAACCGCAGCATCAGTTCCGCCGATGGAAAGGGCAGCTCTGCGGTTGTTTGCAGCCTTGCCAGAACGACCCCCTGCACCATGGCAAAATAGGCAATGGCCAGCCGCAGCGGATCTTCCGCCGCGATCTCGCCCTGCTGCTGTCCTTCCACGATCAACGGGATCAGATGCCGGAAGGGCAGTTCTTTTTTGGCGGCCGCCGCACGTTTGGCCTCCTCCGGAACCGCCTCCGGGGAAGCCGCCTGCAGCAGCAGCAACCGCCAATGCTGGGCGGCGATGCTGTCCGGCGCCAGAAAGGCCTCCGTCAGCCAGGTGATTTTCTCCAGGGGACTGCCGTTCAGCCCGGCGGCGTAGGCAACGGCATGCCCCGCCCCGTCTCCGGCCAGCTCGACGATTCTGGCAAAAAGCTCTTCTTTCGACTTGAAGTACGTATACACATAGCCTTGGCTGAAGCCCGCGCTGGCGGCAATGTCCTTGATTTTGGCGCCGGCAAACCCTTTTTTCGAAAAAACCTCGATGGCATGCAGAAGAATTTGCCGCACGTTCGCGTTCGATACCATCTGCTCGAAGCCCTCGAGAAATTTTTGCTTCAGTTCATCGCTTTGCGCAGACATCATAACCCTCCCGATCTTTGAATGAACGTTCATTCAAAATATAAACAAGGTTTAAAAATGTGTCAAGTTTCCTTAAAAAACGCTTCAACTTGTCCCCTTTCTGCCGATATAAAGCAAGAGGCGGCATGCCCGCTGACCCGAACCGGATGCCGGCTGCCTTACATCATGACAAAGGGGAAATTCAACAAGATGAAGCGTTTGGCCAAAATGTCCTTTTTCACCAAGAATCTGCTGTTTGCCTTCCTCAACGTCCTTCTTGTCGGTCTTCTCCTCACCTCGGCCGGGGCTGCGATTCAGCGGTCTCTTACGACGAACAGCCTGTACGATCAGGCGCGCGGCGTCTCCGGACTGATTCTGTCCACGCTTTCGGCGGACGATATCCGCGAACTGGCCGCAAATCCCGGCGGCGATTCCCCCGCCCTGCAGCGGGTGAAGGAAAAGCTGGACCTCGCCACGGCCGCCAACCCCAATGTGGCGCAGGCGTATGTTTTTTCCGCTGAAATCAAAGACGGGCAAAACCATGTTCTGGCCATGCCGCAGCACTTGGTGGACGCCGGGCTCGCTCCCGGAGACTGGTTTGAAAATCCCGCCTATAAAGCCTTTCAGGAAGCTGTCACTACCGGAACCACAGCCGAGGCCTCGCCTTATACAGACAGCTACGGCTCGTGGCTCAGCATCATCGAGCCGGTTAAAGACGCCCAGGGTACGGTCATCGCCGTTCTGGGCATGGACATGAGCGCCAATATTATCTCCGAGAACGTCAGCCGAATCTGGCTGTTCTCGGGTCTCGTTTTGCTGGGAGCGCTGCTTCTCAGCCTGCTGTTTCAGTTTATTCTGGCCAAGCGGACGCTGGCTCCGGTGCGCGCCTTGTTCCAGGCCATCGACGAGATCAGCAAGGGCAATTTCAAAGTCCGCCTGCAAACGACCCGTTCCGATGATTTCGGCGAGCTGAACCGCAAGTTTTCCGCCATGGCCGAAGAGCTGGGCGGCATGATTACAAGCGTGCGGGACAAAGCCGACCAGGCCGGACGGTCTTCCCTGGAGCTGGCGGAGCACGTCGGCCGCAACCGCGAAGCGCAGGAACGCAGCGTGGCGACCATCCAGGAGCTGGCGGCCGGCGCGCGCGAGCAGGAAATGTCGGCGCTGGAAACGATGCGGGTCATGGAGGAAATGGCGACCGGCATTCAGGACATCGCCCACACCGCGACCGAGCTTTCCGAGTCCGCTTCGGAGATGGCCCTTGAAGCGCAGCGCGGCATGGAAGCGACCCGCCAGGCGGTCGACCAGATGACGACCATCAGCACGCACGTCAACCATTCCGCCGAAGTGATCCGGGAGCTGGACGAGCACTCCGCCCGGATCGCCGAGATCGTCGGCGTCATTACGGATATCGCCGCGCAAACGAATCTGCTCGCGCTGAACGCGGCCATCGAAGCGGCGCGCGCCGGCGAGCACGGCCGCGGCTTTGCGGTGGTGGCGGGCGAGGTTCGCGCGCTCGCGGACCAATCGGCCCAATCGGCCAAAACGATCGCCGAGGTGATCGCCCGTGTCCAGCGGGAAAACGACCGGGCGGTCGCCATGATGCAGGAAGGCGTCCGCGAGGCCGAGCAGGGCATGAAGCTTTCGCGCGATACGGACGCAGCGTTCCGCCGGATCAACGAGATGATTCAAGGCGTTACCGGCCAGACCGAGAACATGTCCGCCGTCACCGAGCAAATGTCCGCCGGATCGGAGGAGGTGTCGGCTTCCGTTACCGAGCTGTCCCACATTGCGAAGGATTCCGCCGGCGGGGCCGCGCAGGTCGCGGCCGCATCCGAACGCCAGCTGGAATCGCTGCGGGCGATGGCCGCTTCGGCCGAACGGCTCGGGGAGATGTCGAAGGAGCTGAACGCCATGATGGAGAAGTTCAGCGTCTAACCCGCGTCCGCCGCAGACTTCGGCCGATTTCGGGCGCTCCGGGCATTCCGGCCGGTCCGCCCGAGCGTTCTGTTTAAAAAGGCTCCGCAGGCCGATCATTAAAAAACCTCTGCTCCGGCTTCTTGCGCCGAGCAGAGGTTTTTTTCAGGCCTTTCCCAAACCGGACGCTTCATACGCCCGGTTTGGCGTTATTTAGGCTCCCCGGTGCAGCGCATCGAGGGCCTCCGCGCGGGTGCCGACAAACGCGAACTGCCGGCCCTCGTTGCATTCGTAGATGAAATCCCGCAGGCTTTTGCTTGCATACCCGCTAAAATCACCCGCAACGGCCAACCGCATCCGGTAGTTGGTGTATTTCTGAAGCACCTCGCCGGCCAGGCGGGTCTTCAGGTCAAAGAACGCTTCCGCCACATTCGCCTTGTCCAGCAAAATGCTCTCGCAGTCGTGCCCGTGCCGGGCATCGGCCATCAGATCCAGCGCATCCTGAACGCTGGCCAGCAAAATCCCTTCGCCCTCCAAAATCGCTACCCGGGATTCGCCCCTTTGATCCACCGTGATGTTCAACTCCGCCTCCCCTTTCGTTTCGGGAGCCCGGCTGTTTCGCTCCCCTAGCTCCCTTTGGCAAAATACCGTTCCACCTTCGCCAGCTTTTCAGCCTGCTTGCCCTTCGCGCTTTCCATGGAGCCGAACTCGAAAAACTTCACCTTGCGGATGCCCACATAGCCGAACAGCGCCCGCTTCATCAGCACCCGGTGCGCGTTGTTCAAGGTCAGCCGGATATAGAAGCCCGGCCCTTTCATCGTTGAGATGCAGACTGCTTCTTTTCCTTTCAACAGGCCCTCCGGAAATAGCTTGCCTGGCCGGTCCCGGTAGGCAAAGCCCGAAGCAAACATCCGGTCGATGTACCCGAGCAGCATGGCCGGCGGGCGTCCCCAAAAAATCGGGTAGATGAACACGATGCGGTCCGCCCAGCGAAGCTGTTCCCGGTACAATTCCAATTCGGGGTCGCGGTGCATATCCCTTCTTCGTTTCTCCTTGTGGAATACCAGCGCGGGGTCAAAGCCTTCCCCGTACAGGTCAAGCACCTGCACCTCCTGTGCGGCCGCGCTTGCGTTCAGCCCTTTTTGCGCCGCGGCCAAAAAAGCCCCGTTCAAGCTCTCGCGGTTCGGATGCGCGTAAACGATCAGCGTCTTCACGGCCTGCTTCCTCCCTTTTCTCCCGGTTACCACAAAAATAAACCCTATAGCGGCTATAGGGTCAACATTTTTTTACGGGAACCTGAAGCTCCACGATGTATTGGGCCGGGTCCATCAACTGGGCGAAGTCCACCTTGTACTGCTCGACGGCGGGGCCGCATTCCGCGTAGCCGTGCGCTTCCATCCAGCGGAGAAGCTTGCCGTAGACCTCCTTGCAGGCTTCCGCATCCGGAATGCCCGTATAAAGGGCCGTGATGTGCTCGCCTCCGGGCAGCTTGCGGACCCCCTCCTGAGCGGGCGTCTCCGCCGCTACCGGAAGGCCCGCCTCCAGATCGCTGTCGTCGCGGTCAAAAGCGAGCATGTTCTCGTGATATACGGTCAGGATATAACCGGCTTGGGCCAAGCCCCGCTCCTCGGCCAGGGCGAACAGACCGGTAAAGCTGAGGATGGAAGGCTCCAGCCCGCAGGCTCTGCGCCTCCGGTCGAAAAGAATCGTCCGCTCCGGAAACCGTTTCAGCTCGACCAGAACGTCCAAGCCGCCCAGGCCGCCGCCCACCTCCCGCAGCTCGTTCAGCCGCTCGATCCGCTGATCCACGGACAAAACGACTTTTTCCAGCGCCGCGATCTCGGACAGGACCTTTTGCCGTTTGGCCCGCATCATGCCGGCGAGCTCCTCCGGGCTTCGGTTTCTCAGCGCATGCTTGATTTCCTCCAGCGAAAACTGAAGGGCCTTCATGTCCTGCACGATCTTGATGTGCAAGAGGTCCAGGTCCGCGTAATACCGGTAGCCGGTGTCCGGGTCCACCTCCGCAGGCTTGATCAGCCCGATCTTGTCGTAATAGCGCAGGGTTTGCACCGGCAGCTCGCACAGCTTCGATGCCTGGCCGATCGAATAACGGGACCGTTTTAACACGTTTACGGCCTCCCCCGGAACGCTTCCTCGAACGCCCCGATGCAGGCTTTGTTCCTGCTCCCGTCCAGAACGGCGTACACAATGCGGTCGAAGAACCTTTCAAAGCCTTCCCCTTCCAAAAGCTCCTTCCACCAGGCGGCCACCTCCTGCGGATCGTTGCGGAACACGCCGCAGCCGTATGCCCCCAGGATCAGGTTCCGGTCTCCCCGGTCGGCGAAAATTGCAAGCGCCAGCCGCATCCGGTCCTTCATGACCCGCTTGGCTTCGGCGCTGTCTTCCCCCTTCAGCAGCACCTGGCCGTAGTTGACGGCGGGCAGCGTCAAAACCGAAGCCGTGACCGGCCGGTCCAGAAGCGCAAAGCGCTCGTCGCGGAAAAAGACGACATCGGGCGAGTAGATCGCATGATCGGTGTACATCATCGACTTGCAGGCGCGGTTGGCCCGGTAAAAGGCTTCCCGGCGAAGCTGCGTTCCGTAAAGCCCGCCGGAAGCGGCTAGGCTTTCCTCCTGCGCCATCGCTCCGTTCAGGAAGCCGCCGCCCGGGTTTTTGGCGCTGGCGAAGTTCAGCACACCGACCTTCGGGACGCCTTGTTCGGCGAACTCCAGAATGGCCTTCACGGTAGCGCCTGCAAAGACGCTTTGCTTGGCGGCGGATGCCTTTGGAGCGGAGGCGCCGGAGCCGGCGGCGGTCCCACTGCCGCCTGTGCAAGCCGCGTCAGCTTCGCCGGGTCCGGCATGGGCCGCCATTCCGGCGGTCCGCTCCGTGGACACGCCCGTTGCAGCGGCGAGCCGGGCCGTCAGCTTGCGCACCAGCGCCGCTCCTTCCTCCGGCGTCAGGAGGATCGCCCCTTCCTCGGAGGCCCGCTGCGCCGCCGCGAAGTCGACCCGCCGCCCGTTCTTTTCATAATAGCCCTGCCGGATGTATTGAAGCGTCTCTTCCGCGATTTGTTTTCGGTTCATGTTCGTTTCCCTTCTTTCATTGGCGGGCTTTGGCGGGCGTTTTCGCCCTTTATCCCTCTGCGGCTCCGTTCTCCAAAAGCCGGTCCCGCGCTTCCGAGAGCGCAAAGCCCAGCAGGTTCCGCCCCCGCCATTTCATCGGATTTTCGGCGTCGGGGTTGCTCTTCCCCATCCCGATGCCCCAGATGCGGTCCCTTGGACTGGCTTCCACCAGAATCCGGTTCCGCGTTGTTTTCAGGTAATCCCACAGCCCCGGGTTTTGCGAAAATTTGGCCGCGCTCCCCCGCAGGACAATGCCGTAGCAGGCTTCATCCCAGACGTTTTTATCAAAGCCTTTGACCGCCCGGCCGTAAGCCTTCATTTCCTTCGGATGCCGCGCGTCCATAATCGTCCGCAGCATTTCGCCGTCTCCGAACAGGCGCGCCTTCTCCGCCATCATGTACTGTTCCGCGCAGGTGTAGGTTTCGCCGGCCACTGTAAACGAAGCCATCCACCACTGGCTGAAGCAGCTTTGGTCGATGCCCCCGCCGGCGGGCGGAGTATGACCCCAGAAAAACACATACTTGTACGTCTTCCCTTCCCGATACGCTTTCCGCAAGGCTTCGAGCGAATAGATCACTGGATGCGGCCCTCCTATTGCAGCTTAAATATTATCTATTTGATACTATCATAATAATCAACTGCATGCCGATTGTCAACCCCTTCTATTTTTCGACTGCCGGCACGTATCCTTAAATTGTCAGTCTTCCGCCGATTTGTTATGCTGAAGGGACACCAAAAACCGGAACTCACGCTCCCGATGGCAACCCTGAAGCGCCTGTTTCCGCCGAAAGGATCTGTCCCGTATGTCCCTTTCCGTCCAAAGCATTTACGAGCACTTTATCCCCGGTATGCAGCCCGACCCCGCGAACGAAAATCCCGCTCTGTGGTTTGTGTGGAACGGCACCAAATTGCTGGTCCATGAGCTGGAGGGCCGTGCGGAGCTCCCTTCGGGAGCTTCCGTGAAAGAAGGGCTGCTCGCATCAGGCCGCACGCTTTACCTTGGCACCTGGAAGGAGCGGCCCTGCTTTTCCGCCCCGATCCGCCCGGACGCGGCGGCCCCGGAGGGCTTTCTCTTCCGCGAGCTCCGCTCGCTGTACGGCGCTGTGGAGGACGGGCTGTTTCACCTGGCCGGCCGGGCGGTTCAGCTGCTCGCCTGGGACGACACGCACCGGTTTTGCGGCCGCTGCGGCTCGGCCACCGTCCTTTTGCCGTCGGAACGCGCCAAGCGCTGTCCCGAATGCGGCCTGCTCGGCTATCCCCGCCTCGCCCCCGCCGTCATCACGGCCATCCGAAATGAAAAGGGGCAGCTGCTGCTCGCGCACGCCCGCAATTTCCCGGAGGGCCTGTACGGCCTGATCGCAGGCTTTGTCGAGCCCGGCGAGACGCTGGAGGATTGCGTCCGCCGGGAGGTGGAAGAGGAAATCGGCATCCGGGTGAAAAACATCCGCTACTTCGGCAGCCAGCAGTGGCCGTTCCCGCATTCGCTCATGATCGGCTATTTCGCCGATTACGAAAGCGGCGACCTCCGGGTGGACGGTGAAGAGATTCTCGATGCCCGCTGGTTCGATCCCCGGCCCGACCGGCTCCCGCTCATCCCGCCGCCGGTCAGCATCGCACGCAAAATGATCGACTGGTACGTAGAAGGGGGAAAGAAATAATGACGGAAGCGATAACCTTGGTTCGCCCTTCCGTGGAATGGCGGACCGGATACCTGGCATTCTACGAGGAATGGCTGCAAAGCGGAGAGAATCTGGTCCCTTGGGTGATCGGCTTGGACCCGTCCGACTTCCCGGCCTTTGTTCGCCGGCTCCGGGAATTCGAAACGGAGGAAGCCGAGGGAGTGGTGCCGGCCTCCACCTTCTGGCTTGTTGCGCCGGAAGGTCGCGTTCTCGGCGCTGCGAACCTTCGCCACCGGCTGAACGACAAGCTGCTGCTGCGCGGCGGCCACATCGGCTACGGCATCCGCCCGTCAGAACGGCGAAAGGGCCATGCCACGCGCCTGCTGGCGCTGGCCCTGGGCCAGGCGAAGGAGCTGGGGCTGACGGAGGTGCTGGTGACCTGCGATGCCGCCAATACTGCCTCCGAACGGACCATTCTCCGAAACGGCGGAACCCCCGATGCACCCTATGTCGAGGAGGACGGCAACGTGGTGAAGCGGTTCTGGATTCCGGTTTGAACGGCGATGGGCCGACTGCTTTAAACCGCCCCAAAGGTTCGCCCCTGCGGCCTTCGGGTAAATAATTCCATATCGCCATCTTGTTGTATATAATGAACACGGTCTGGTATAGAGATGGCCTCATCTTTTACAGGAGGGAAATGGATGAAAAACACACCGTTTCATTTTAAAGCAATTCTCGCGCTGGCCTTGCTTCCCGCGCTTGCAGCCTGCTCCGGCGGAGGCGACGAACCATCGGCTTCGCCAACCACAGCCGTAACGGCGACCGGTTCGCCCGTCGCCACCGCTACCCCGGATGGCGGGAGTTCCACGGCGCCGTCCAGCGCCCCGGCCACAAGCAGCCCGGCGGCGTCGCCGGAAGGCCCGGCGGCTTCGCGGCCGCAGACGGAAAGCTTCGATTTGAGGACGGGGGATGACTTCAAGCCCCATACGGCTTCGCTTCAGCAAGGAGAGGGGTTTTCCTTGTATATGTTCGAGGGATTTGTTTTTGACGCTGCCAAAGGCCGGTTGGCGCTGGCGGATAATGCCGAGCACTACGTCGACATCGAGCCGCTGCCTGCGGATTACAACCTGGAAGAGCTGCGCGCAGCGGGCGTGAAGGAGCTGGCGGAGGCCGGAGAAGCCCGGGATTACAGCGGCGAGCTGGTCGAGCATCCGCTCGGTTACGCCGAGCTTTATCTTCAGGTAAGCAACGAGCACGGAGTTCGCGACTATATGGTTTGGAAATCGGAGGAGGGCGACAGCTTTCTTTTCCGCCTTCACAATCCGGAGGACGACGAGACCCTGGCTCCGGCTTTTGCCGAACCCGTGCTCGTGTCCCTGTCGACGGTAAAGGCGGATTGATTCTTAAAAGAAAGCAGATGGCTCTTTAAAACTACGGGGTCCCTCAATCCTTGGGACCTCTTATTTTTTTACGGCTTCTTTTTCTATGGCTTCCCACAAAGGATGAGGAACCTTCATGGTTTCCGGGATGTCTTCATAGGCAATCTCAAGCTCCGCATGGTCTCCAATGGCGTGCGGGACCTCGATCTTCACTCCGAGCGAATCGGGGGTCAAATAAGAATCGATACCCGATTCCGCAGCGTCCGCCGTGCTCAGCCTTTCCATCCACTCCTCATCCGTGAACGGGTTTACGTACTCCCGCTGCTCTGCAAGCTCCGATTGCAGCGTTCCGCTTTTGAAGAGCCGGACAAAGGAGGCATCCACCTGAATCAGATCCCCCAAAGTCAGAAGCTTTTCCTGATTTATATCGAGATTGGTCGTATAAAACAATTCCACCGGATACGCAGCCCCCTCATCATGACGGTAGCCAACATATTGAATACTGATTGCCTCCGGGCTGCTCCACGTAACTTTAAAGTTTATATCCCATGTAGTGCGATCAAGCTCGCCGGGAGAATAATAGGTGTTCAACTGTCCGTATGCCTGATCTTTAATGACCTGATTTAACCGATCCTGCTTGGCTTGATCCTCCATCCCCGTTATTTGCGGATAACGGATCGTTATTTCGTTTTCCCGGTATACGTTAGATGACGTATCATAACTTATTTGAGCCTCCGGTTCACCGGTGCCCCCTGTATTTTCCGGACTGGCTGCCGGCTTTGTTTCTCCCCCTTGGCAAGCTGCAAGCACAAGAAAGAATACGAATAAGGCCGCAAGCTTACTGAATTGTTTCATCATTCCGTCTCCCCATTCTTCGCTGTAAAATTTCATTCTGGCTGGCTCTCCTGATTTTAGCATAACCGCCCGCATAAAATGACCCGAAAGAAAAACCACAAGCGAGGGAGAGTCGCTTGCGGCGTTTAGAAAAAAACTATGCAAATTCAATTAAAATTAACTTCTTTCCCGTTGTGGTCAATGTAGAAATACTGGGGCGGCTTTTTACTAACCAGCATTAGTCCATGATCGGATGAATAGGCATCGGTAAATTCCGGCTTGATGACAAAATCGCCCTGATGGTTTATGTAACCCCACCCGGTATCACTGCGTACCGCCGCTAGACCTTCCGAGAAGTCCCTAACCTCCCGGAAGACCGGCGGTATGGCAAAATCGCCGCCTTTCTCTATGTACCCCCAGCCTTCCGCAGTTTTAACAGCGGCTAAGTGCTCTTGAAAACGTTTGGCCTCCTCAAAAACGGGCTTGACAACCCACTCCCCTTTCGGGTTCATAAACCCCCAGAGACCGTCTTGCTTGACTGCCGCGAGTCCTTCATCAAAGGGCCGAGCCTCCTCGTAAAGAGGCGGGACAACCTCCTGACCTTTCTTGTCGATAAACCCCCACTTTGCGTCTTTAGAGACCGGGGCCAGCCCTTCTGAAAACATACCGGCATATTTGTAGCTCGTGTCGATCACAACCTCTCCTTCTTGGTTTATGTAGCCTGTACTTCCGCCTTCCTGAAAAATAACGGCTGCTACCTCCTCGGAGAACGGATAGACTCGATAAAAGTTTGTCTCCAGCACCGTTTTTCCTGTACGGTCAATGAATTCCCAATGCTCTACGCCCTTTTTATTCTTTTTTGCCACCAGCGCTAGCCCATCGTTAAACTCAAAAGCGCCATCGTAACGAAGTGGAATCTTCACCCTTCCCGTTGGATCGATGTATCCCCACTTCCCGCCTTTCTGGACAGCCGCTAATCCCTCTTGAAATTCACCGGCATTTTCATAGTCGGCTTTTAGAATGATGGCTTTGGAATCGTCCATATACCCGTATCGGTCGTTCAAAAGGATTGGATACAGCATGAAAGGTGATCCTTGCGCTCTGTTTCTATTCGCCTTTGGTTCGTCCAAAGCCGCGTTATTCGCAGAACAACCCGTGATCAGAAGGCATAACGTAACAAGCAGCAGCCGGAGCATACGCGAATTCTTCAGGAACCATTTCTCCATTATTCTTCCGCCCCCTTTTCCAACCAAAGCTTCCTGCTCTCATCCGAATGTATAAGAAACAGCGCTTCATCAACAAATCTGGAGACAACCTCTTGTTTGACAGTTGCCCGCTTTAGGAGTTGAGCTTTTAGTAATCATATCGAAAATAACCCAATGGTTTTGAATAACGAATAAAAAGACTGCCGAGACGTACTCGACAGTCTTAACCTCCCAAAAACAATGGTCACCTACAGAGACGCCTTTTAAGGGCACGTAACTATTTTTGCATTTTTCTTAAACATTCTTAGCGGAACGGTTATTGGGGTCGTGCTTTAGTATTTCCTTGGCACAAAGCACCGCCTCTTCATCACTGACTACCTTATCCGGGACTTTTGTACCCCAAGTACGACTATTTTGCTTGTTTGAATATCGACTGGAACGTAGATTTCCTTTCCTGATTCCATCTCCTTTAGATAGAGCCGCGCTTGACTATTTCTTTGAAACAAGTTTATTAAATCAATTCGATACTCATATTTTCCATCTGTCGTCAGTTTCATTGAGTCACTTTCCACTTTTTTGTTCGTCCTACCGTTAGTGTCCACACTTACAATCAAGACGACTGAAAGTAGTATTGTTAATAATACTCCTGCACAAATGCCAACGAGTTCTTCCCGTCTTGTCGGAGACCATCTTTTCATGAGCAAAATAGCATAAAACCCTACCAACAAAAGAACAGGAATAGCTACTGTTGCAAATAAGATCGTCCCTATAATATCCATTCCTCGTTGAAAATAACCTGTCGACCCTCAATAAACCAAATAACAGCAGAAATACTAAGTGCCGTCATTACTAATATTACTAGACGTAACTTCTACCTCGGTTGGATTGCTCGCCTTACCATGAGTTTAAAGGGATAAGGCCTTGGAACAGTCCAAGGCCCTTATAGAGTAATATCAAGGAGAGCTAGTTTATAAGCGAAATCAATCTGTATTCAGGAAATTGGATCCATTGGGGTTTTCCATAAAGTCGGGCAACATACAGGAAAACATTTATCACATCCTCAGGACCCGAATTTAGAATGGCTGGTGTTGAATAAACTTCGTTCCACCCCCATTCACCCCCATGAAGAGAACGTATTACCTCGCCAACGAACGCAGATGCATCCAAAAGAAACGCCCAATCAACCCCCTCTTCTAAAACTCTTTCTTGTGTAATAAGCTTCTCCACATCGGTTAAACTTGATGGTTCCTTGACATTGAGACCCCACTTTTCCCCAAACCTTTTGGCTCGCTTTGTTGGTTCTTGAAGAAGTTGCTCTGATACATTGGCAGGAGGAATAAGTTCTGGTGTGCTTTTTAGCTCTAGCCAAGCAATTCCATGATTTTTAATAACGGATAACATATTCTCTAAGATACTTATTAGTGAACTTTTGTCTGCAAAGTATTGAAACGAATCGGGACGGTTGTCGAAAACATTACCGTATACCGCTTCAAAGAATTTTAATGATGTCCGAAACCCAAGACGAACGGCATTTTCATGATGTTGACTTTTGAAAAATTCAATGTATTGCGTTACCTCCCCCCTCTCTTTTGAGTACAGGCAAGTGTTAGGGATTTTCATACTGGATTTGTAAAAGCCAAGTTGATTGAGTTCCAGTTCAATGGTTTCTTCCAGGATTTTTTTTACGGAGATAGCCATATTCAACCACCTAGTAAGCTAATTTTGGGAGAGCAGGTATAATAGCCCCATCTGTCAGTACAATTAATGTTATGATTCCAGCAACCGCTATCGTGCCCAGAACTGCCCGTTGGACCTCTGGATCGACTTGAGGTTTTTTCATTTTTTCCCTGTAATAAATCATATTTCCCATCTCCCTTCATAATTCAAGCTAAAAGGAAATTCGCCATATGTATATGGAGGTTTACGCGGGTTTTCTCCAAAAGAAAGACCGAGATATAACAGCAACCAAGGGCCTGCTATATAAGAAACCAAAAGCAGAATGGCAATTCCAAAAATGATCAATAATTGCTAATTGCCTCAAGTTACTTCCTCCTGAATTCTAGTCCATTGATCCGATTGTTACCCATCCTACAACAACAAATCTTCCGTTCATCGTTGATGATATTTTCCCAGAAAACAAAAACCACAAGCGAACGAAAGTCGCCTGTGGAGTTGGGTTAATTGGCTTGCAGTTCGTCATGCTCAACCTTTAGAAACTGCAAACAGAGCTGAACTAGCCTCTCCATGTTCTCTTGTGTTGTATGGTTTTGAGGGTTGTAGTTATCACTAGCTTTAACTGGCATATAGTATATAAACTCTTCCATCTCTTGAGGGTAACCAAAATCAGCGTAGACTTCAGCTACTTTTTCCAGCATCTCCTTGTGGTTGCGATTATCCCTCATAATTCTCGCAAGGAGAATATAACGTAGTTTTCTAACGGCAATGCTCCACTCCATAGAGGATTCATCGCAGCCTTTTCCAATAGTTCCGCATAGGATGCCTTCCATTCTGTCTTTATCTTTTTCCCAAGAAAGTTCCACGAGACTGTCTATATCCTGAGAAGATTCAACTGTTAATAAGAAAGTTGCAAAGTCGTTCACATCTTGAACAGTGAACTTATGCATTTTTAATCCAATATATATCGTTAGCATGTCTAGCTTCATATTATTTTTTGAAAAGTCGTCGATAAAATTATTCATTCTTCCACCTTCATTTCTTTATTGGAATTGCATTCGGTTTCCCACTTATACCAACGTTGGGTATAAATCTCCTATGAGTTACTTCACCGCCGAATTCAATCCATTCAAATATCCCATTCCTACCATTCAATGATCCTTCAATTTGGTAAAGGTTCCGTTTTACATGATCCCCGCCAACTAAATCAAATCTCTGTGCAGATGATGCATAATTATCAATAATATCAGGAAAGGCATGATCGGGATCTGTTTTATTCGCACTTCCAACCCTTTGCCCTTTACTAATATCATTTGTTATGTCCTTAACTTTCCCCGCACCTTTTGTAACCCTAAATATTGCTATAGTACGAACTACTCCTACAGTCGCTCCACCTACTAGGGCGTGTATGCAAACCTCATGCCAACCAGATCATGGAAGAAGCCAGCTTTAAGAAGGCCATGAAAGTACAGGCCAATTTATCGTAGCGAGTTGCCAGTCGACGGTTGTGTTTGAGCTTGTTGAAGAGGCATTCAACCAGATGACGCTCTTTAAACAACCACCAGTCGATTGTCCGTTGAGTGGTACGGTTCTTTTTACCAGGAATCACGCAACGAGCTTGCTTCTCTTCCAGTAGTGTAATGATTTTAACGGTATCGTACCCGCGATCGGCCAAGACGTTTTTCCCTTGAATATCTTGGGTTCCCAGGATTTCATATCCGGCCAAACTGTCGTTGATATGGCCGCCAGTGATTTCAAAGCGCAGCGGATTGCCAAGACCGTCCACAACGGCGTGAATCTTGCTGGTCAGGCCTCCACGGGACCGTCCGATGGCTTGGAATTGCTGCCCCCTTTTGCCCCCGCGCCGTGTTGATGAACACGTACGATGGAGGCGTCCAGCATCACACTTTCCTCATCAGGTTCGGATGCCAACACGTCCAACATGCGGTCAAAAATGCCTGCTTTTCCCCACCGGCGAAACCGACTGTATACGCTGCTCCATGAGCCATAGTATTCGGGCAAGTCGCGCCATGGTGCGCCGGAGCGAAGCACCCAGAGCGTGGCGTTAAACATTTTTCGATTATCTGTAGCCGGACGCCCTCCTTGCGGTTTTCGCTCCGGCGGCAAGAGATCTTGGATTCGTTCCCACTGGTCATCTCGTATTTCGTATCGTCTTTTCATAGGCTAAGTTTACCAGTTTATTAGCTATTTTGATAGTTTGCATACACGCCCTAGGAAATTGAATCCATTAGGGTTTTCCATAAAGTCGGCAACAATAAAGGGACCTGTAGAATCACACTTAACTCAAGTGTTATTCCCACAGGCCTTTAGACAATAAGGATTACTGATTATAGATGATTAAAAGAATAAAGAAGAAACAGTTCCCGCCCCGATAAGTAAAAGCCCCGTGACAATAAAAAAGGCGTTTTCCTTTCTATAATCCTTCGAGAGATAAATAGCCTTAACGATCCTCATTCCTGCAGCATTACCCCAAACACCTACCACAACACACCAAAGTCCAAGGGGTATAAATCTTGAGTTTGTATAGCGAAACAATAAAGGATTTATATAAAAAAAGTAAAAAAACGAAAAAAGGATCACAAGTATAACGTTAATAAACTCTTTGGTTGTATTCTTTTTGTCCATATCTCCATTACACCTACTTCTCTACAAAAATTCCTAACGGCTCTTTACTTTTAGCATCCACAATAGCTTGATAAGTACCGTATAGTGGAATCAACCCAGTTAACCACGGTTTAACCCCCTTAATCTGGACCAGGCACCTCTTATTCGATTGTGTCCATAAAATTGCTCGATATTGCTCCCGTTCTCACAGGTTTATAGCGACTAGACTTTGATCACTTTGGGCTCTATAGTGCCCTCTTGAATCGCAGTCCGATACTCGTACGGCGACAGGTCGTATAGACTACCATGAATCCGCATGTGATTGTAATTGTGAATAAAACTGCTGACGATTTCATACGCCTGTTGATAGCTCTCAAACTCGTGTCTCTGGTAACATTCCGACTCCAAAATGGCGTGGAACGACTCGATGTGTGCATTCTTATTCGGCGTTTTTGGCGGTATGCGCTCATGTACCATTTTAAACTGTACACAGGCCTCCCCAAACCGATGGCTAATGAACTGCGGGCCATTATCCGATCGAATAACAGGCCGATTCGTTTTGTCAAAGAGCTGGCGTTTCATCAGTGCTTCCTGCGTAATTTGAACCAAGTCCTTGGCCTCGCAGGACAAGCCATGATGGTAGGCGACAATGGCACGATCAAACACATCGATGATACTCATTAAGAAGAAAAAGCGACTTTCGCCTTCAATCCAGCCGTACTTGATGTCGGTTTCCCAGAGCTGATTGGAGCCAGTGAGAAGTCGGTTGTTCGCCAACCGCTTCGGGTGCTTCATTTTTAGTTTACGTTGTGGCCGCAGGACATGCATTTCTTTGCACAGTCGATAAACTTTCTTCTTGTTGATGACCAGACGATGTTCACGCTGAAGCACCTTCGTCAGTTTGCGGTACCCGTAGACGGATGTGTATTCATCAGCGAGTAATTCCATGATCCACTCACTTACTTGTTCATCGCTAATTCGCTTGCCGTCTTGCGTATAGGAATAACCAGGCGCGGGGCGACCGCTCCTGTGGATCGCTTCAGGTTGTTCTTTGGCTTGATTGACATGTGCATAGTACGTCGTGCGGTTCACATCCAGAATGCGTAATACCAGACGAATGGGATGACGCTGCAGGATGTACTTCTGGGCTATGGCTATTTTATCCGCAAGTGTGGATTCGTTTTTTTTAACAGGTCACGGAGAATTTCTCTCTCCAACGCTTGCTCTGCGTACAGCTTCTTAAGCTTCTCATGTTCTTTCTCCAGAGCAGTGTAATCCGATGCTGTAGGTATGAACGCCGCTTGCTTTAAAGCCGTTCCGTCCAGTTGCTCCTGATCGGTGCGCGTCAGTTCTTTCGCCCAGCGCAGCACCATCTTTGGATCAAGCTCATGCTGCCTCGCAACGGCCGCCATGTTTCCGATCTCGTTCCCCTTGGCTACCACCATTTTTTTGAAATTCAGATCATACCGTTTTCTCTCCATTTGAGTTCCCCTCCGACTGATTTATTGTATCGGAATAAGGGGTGTACGCTCCAATTTCATTTGGGGGCTAAATAGTGAGCGTTACAACGGTTCTATTTAAATAATGATTAATAAAACAAGGAGACCCATAAAATTGCACTTAATCGAAGTGTCAATTCTACAGGTCCCTTAAGCTAAATCTTGAATAATAATATTACTTTCTTTTTGAAATTTGTAGGGATGAGAGGTTTAAAAAGCTTTCCATCCTCAGTTTTATCTTACACTTAAGTAAAAAAAAGTCACAACTTTCAAATTTCAATGACAAGTATGGCTTCTTCTTTATACTCTTCTAAATCTTCGATATCTATCCATGGGATTTCATCTTCTCTCAAGCTATTGAGTCTTATTACCGCATCATGGCCATCAAAAGATAATATTAGATGAAATTTCTTGGTTGGATACTCTGCTTTAATTACTACCTCCCACTTTTTGATCAGAGCTACTCCCAATTTCAAAACCTTCAACGATTCGTATTTTTTTACTAATATAGTGCTCAAATGAAGATGATTTACAGCCGCCTCTAAGGACGTTCGATCACTATGATGAGTTTCGCTAAAGCGACTTGGAAACTTGATGCCAGCAAAACTACCCTTAACGAACACACACTCATCCCATTCCAAAAAAGTAAACCACTTAGGGTCCAAGTCTTCAATAATTTTATTACAAGGCGAGTTACTTGATAACCCCTTTAGATAAGTTTCCATTCTCTTATTTTTCTTAAGCATAATTACACCTACATCCCTAAGTACTTTGTCATTCCTTCATACAGTTTCTTCATAAACTTCCTATCATCCAATAAGTTATTGATATACTTAGGCGCTTTTTCATTAGTTTCCCTATTATAAAAGTATCTTCCGTCAAAATTAAAGTACCATTTTTCTTGGGTTGCATCATTTTGAATGTGTAACTGACCTGGTCTTTTGCCTGGGCTAGGATTTTCAACATCCAATCTTATTTGTTGTTTTTTAACGGTTGTTGTGAATAGTGTTTTACTACTAACCTTAACGCCCCCAGCTCCAATCATACCGTAGTGAGGTAGTTTTTGACTCATATAGAATGCTTGGCGCTGTCCCGGTGTTAACGTGCCATTCTCAACCATTTCATCTATTTGCTTAAGATAGCTGAGCTTAACGCTTGTTTGTACATTATAGGGAAGTCGATTGTATTCTTGAGGTTTTAGCCCATACATATACGTTCCTTGAGCAGACAACCTAAAAGAATCCAAAAATGCTTCAATTCTTGTTAGCTTAAATCCGTTAGCTTTTTTACCTGCCTTAATTAGAGCTTGATCATCCTGATGATATTGCGGTACATTCCCACTGGGGTCTACATAACTTAATGGATTATTATGAACATACGTATAAAGATTTAAACTTAACGGTTTTTTCATCTCCCCTTCATACGTATCCTCGCTAATAAACCGTCCGATCTCCGGGTCGTAATACCGCGCGCGGGCGTAGGTCAGGCCGCTGTTGTAATCGTAGCCGAGGCCCGTATAGCCGAACAGGTTGTCCGGACCGGTCCAGTTCGGGTCAAACTTCTCCGGCGCGTCCGGAATGCCGAAGGCGTCATAGCCGTAGCGCGCCGAGACCGCGCCGGTTTGCGTGGCGAGCGCGAGCGGGCTGTCCTGGATGTCGCTCAGGTAGTACAGCTGCTCCGGCGACGTGCCGGGCTCCGCGCCTCCCGCGCCCGGTGCCGGCTCCCAGCCGTTGGTCGGATCGTTCGCGGGCAAATAAGACATGCTCAGCCGCTCGCCGTCCGCTCCGTAGACGTACTTCTCCTTCCACGCCGACTCCTTGCCGGTTTCGACCGCTTGCAGGACTTCCGGCAGGCCGAGACTCAGGTCGTTGTAAAATGTGAGGTCGCGTTCCTTTTTCTTGTGCTGCTTCTCCCAGCCTTCCGCTACTCCAGCCGGGTTGCTCGCTGGATAACCATCCTCTCCTTGCGGGTTCGGCTGCTTCACGGCCATTCCGACCCGATTGCCGTCGCCGTCATACCGGTAAACGGTGCTGTTGCCCGCCTCGTTGACGGCCTCCATCAAACGGTTGGCGCTGTTCCAGCTGTATTGTGCCACCACCTGCATTTGGCCGCCTGCCGCCCCGTTTGCTTTCACTTCCAGCAGGTTGCCGCGTCCGTCGTAGCGGTAGGTCTTCTGTTCCTCCACCTTCGCGATCTCGGTCAACTGGTTAGCCGCGTTGTACGTATACGTTTCTTCCCCGCTCGCTCCGGCTCCTGCCTCGGTTTTGCTCAGGCGGTTGCCGTTCGGGTCATAGGTATAGCCAGTCTTCGTCCCGTTCTTTTCGTTGACTTCGAGCAGTTGGCTCAGGGCGTCGTAGGCGTACTCGGTCACCAGCGTTTGGGGCTGGCCGCCGGCATTGTCTTCATCCTTGCCGCCCGACACCCGCGTCCGGCGCTCCAGATTGCCGACCGGATCGTAGGCATAAGTCAGCTTTTCCAGGACTGTGGCGCCGCTTGTATGCGTAAGCTCCGTCACCTGACCCAACTCGTCGTACTGATACTTGCTTGTGACGCCGTTCGGCAGGGTGCGGGTGAGGACGGACCCCCGGGCATCGTAGGTGTAGACGGTTTCTTGTCCATTTTCGTCCACCGCGCGCGTCATCTGGTTATTCAAGTTATAGCCGTATTTGGCCGACTTGTTGTCGGGGTACACAATCCGGCTGCGCTGGTTGCCCGCCGTCCACTCGTAGTGAACGAATTTCCCGTCCGGATAGCCGACCTTGATCAGACGGTCCAGCATGTCGTACCGGTAGGTGGTCGTTCCCTCACCGTCCTTCATGGCGGTGCGCAGGCCGTGTTTGTCGTAGGTGTAGGCAACGTTTTGCCCATCTGCATAGGAAACTTTGGTCAGACGTCCCGTTTTGTCGTATTGGTAAGCCGTCGTCTGCTTGTCCGGCGCAATCCTTGTCTTTTGCAGTCCGTCCGCGTAGTACGTGAAAGCCGTCGTTTGGCCCAGCGCATTGGTCTCCTGCACCGGAAGGCCTCGCTTGTCGTAGCTGTATGCCGTCTCGTTGCCGTTCGCGTCCACCCGCGTTGCGATTTGACCAGCCTCATCGTAGGCATAAAAGGTGGTTTGGCCCAGCGCATCCGTCACTTTGGTCAAACGGCCCAGTTTGTCGTGTTCGTAAGCAGTGGTTTGGCCATTGGCATCCTTGATCTGCAAAAGCTGGCCCACCGCGTTGTACGTATACTCCGCCTTCTGGTTTTTGGCATCGGCAATGGCCGTCACCCTGTCCAGTTCGTCGTAGGTATAGACGGTTTGTTTTTGCAGCGCATCCTTGAAAATGGACAGACGCCCCCGCGCATCGTACGTGTTCGTCGTTTTGTTTCCAAGCGCGTCGATAACGCCCGCTTCCCGTCCGGCTTCATCGTATTCGGTTTTGATGACCGCTCCGCTCGGATAACGCGTTTCCGTCAGGCGGCCTGTTTTGTCGTAGACGTAACGGGTCGTCTGCTTCAGCGGATCGGTTTCCCCTGTTTGGCGGCCGAGCTCGTCGTAGGTATAGGTAGATACCCGGTGCAGCTCGTCGATCGCCCGAACTACCCGGCCAAGCGCATCGTAGCCATATTCGGTTACTCCGCCTTCCGGGTCCGTTACTTTGGTGCGAAGACCTTTTTCATCATATTCGTAGCGGGTCACCCCGCCCCTTGGATCGGTGACCGTCAAAAGGCTGCCGTTCTCGTCGTACGTGTAAGACGTGGCCCCGCCTTCCGGATCGGTCTCCTTTGTCGGCCGGCCCAATGCGTCATATTCGTATCGAGTCACGCTTCCTCCCGGAGTGTGCTCTTCCACGATATTGCCGGTTTTGTCCGTTACGGTTACGGACTTGCGGTTTTCCGCATCGGTTACAGTCCACGTCCGGTCGGCGCGGTCTTCCTCGTAAACGGTTCTGCCGCCATCCGCATCGGTGATGGAGATTACCTGGCCGTCCGCATCGTAAGCCGTAACGGTCTTCTGTCCAAGCGCATCCTCTTCGGTCAGTACGCGATCCAGGGGATCGTAAGTGTAAGAGACAAGTTTGCCCAATGTGTCACGCGTCTCCGTTACACGGCCCGCTTCGTCGCGTACGTAGGTCGTGACCGTCCCGCCGGAGGTTTTTTGCGTCAAAGTCAATCGGGTTTCCGGATCGTAGGCAAACTCGGTTTTCTCTCCCTCTTCGTTGGTGATAACTGAGGGCAAACCGTACCCGTTTCGTTCGATTTTGTAGACGCCGCCCAACGCATCCGTGGAAGCGGACAGATTTCCTTTGGCGTCATAGGTATACGCTGTACGTGAGCCAAGCGCATTGCGGCTTTCCAGCAGGTTGTTGGTTCCGTCATACCGGTTAATATCGGTGTAGCCCGCCTCGTCCTTCGTCTGCAAAAGATTGCCCCGCTCGTCGTAACGATAAGCAGAGGCGTTTCCCCTCGCATCCGTCACTCCGCTCATAGCGTCGTTTGCATCGTAGCGGTACGTTTCTTTTTTGCCGGTCGGCAACGTGACCACCGTGAGCAGGTTGCGGTCGTTATACTCATAGGTTGTTTTCCGGCCCAGCGGATCGGTAAGCGTCGTTTCTTTGCGTTTAGCAGGCGCCGCCTTTCCCGGCGAACTGCTCGCCGCTGCTGCGGAAGCCTTCGTCGGACTCGGCGTCGGCGCCGGGGTCGGAGCGGGCGTGCCCCCGCCGGCCGTCTGATAGGTCAAAATCGTCTTGCCCGCGCCGCTCCCGGTTTTGACCGCCGGCTTCTGGTTAGGCGTAAAGTCGCCGCCGACCGCGACATAGCCGCCGGTGATAAACGACAGGTTGTTGTTGACGCTGACATTGCCGCGCACAAACAAATCGCCTCCGGCAACCTCCAGCGTGGCGGTCTGGTTGTTGGAAATGATCTCGCCGACCGCCATTTCCTCGGCGATGTTCATGTCAACCTTGGTGTTGATGTTCAGGTTGTCCGGAATGAAAATCCGCTTCGCGGCGACGTTGAGCTGCCCGTTGTTGTAAACCAGATTCCCCGCATACAGCGTGCCGTCGGCTTGAACCGTGGAATCGCTGTTGAGGTGCAGGCTGCCCTTGACGTAGATGTCCCCCGCCAGCGAGCCGGCCTGATGGGCGCGCAGCGTCAGCGCCGTGTTGCCGTTCAGCCCGCCTTTGACAATCAGGACGCCGTAGACGTCGACGGTCAGCTTCTTGTTGCTGTTGATACCCTCGACGAGAACGACCACCGGCTTCGACGCGCTGCCGAGCGTAATGCTCTCTTCCAGGTTGAAAAAGCTGGTTTTTGCCACCGCCGGAGAGCCGGACAAGCCGTTCAGCTTCTGGGCGAACGCAGCCGCATCATGGGCATCCACCGTTTGTGCCGAGGCTTCATAGCCGGAAATCCGGTCTTCGGCCGCTTTTTGCTGTACCGTCATGTAACGGGTAATTTCTTCTTTCAATCCGGCGACTTGAATAAAAGGAGGCGCATTGCGTGAATTGTTCATGTTGCCGGAAAGCAGGATGGCGCTGCCGTCCCCGATGTCGCGCGGATTCGCCGGGTCGATGCGGGTCGTGCCGTTTCCGCTGCCCGGATCGCCGCTGCCGGGGTCTTCGCCCCCCGGTTCCTCCTCATCGCCTTCTTCCAGCACCTTATAGTCCATGCCGTAGCTCGCGCCCGTTTCATCGCCGTAGGACGTTACCTGGCCGGCGGCGTTATAGCCGATCGTTTGATAGCTTTTGCCCGTCGGGCTGGTGACCTTGGTGATGCGATGCGCGCTGTCATATTCCAGACGTGTGGTTGAGCCGTCGGCTAATGTGTAGGACACAAGATCGCCGTTTTTATCGTAGTCGTATATAACGGTGCGGCCGGTGTGATCAGTCAGCGTCTTGAGGCGGCCGCCTTCATAAGAGAGCGCCAGCGACATGCCGGGAACCGCGATGCTGGTCAGCTCACTGCCGGTATAGGAGAGCGTAAGCGCGTTGCCGTTGCGGTCGGTAATCGACGATAACCGTCCGTCCATGTCAAAGCGGTATACCGTTTGCGACCGGTCCGTGAGGGCATACCCCTGGCCGGAACTTTGCGTGAGCTCGTATTCCGAGCCGCGCGGAGAGAGGTAAGCCCCGCCGCCGAGCGGGATGAATTCCAGACGGGAGCCGTCCGGAGGCAAAAGCACGGCTTTGCCGTCCGCACCGGCTTGCAGCCGCCATTCGTAGGAATGATGCCAGCCCGCGCCAGGCGCGCCTGCGAAGCTGTCCATGCTGCGCTTGGACAAGCTGAAATCGACCGGAATCACCGAGCCAAGAGACAGGTTGCCCGCTTGATAAACGAACTCGCCGGTAGCCAGATCAATGGGGCCGCCCGCTCCGCCCCTTTCGCCAAGGGGCGAAGCCTCTCGGGCCGCAATGGCCGCAGGCGTGAACTGCGCCAGCGCCGCAGCCGGCAGCGCTCCGTCCGTTAGCGGGTCCGGCAGCAGCAGCTCGGCCGGCGCTTCATCGGCCGACTTGAGCGCCGTTGCCCCGGAAAGGGTGTTGTATGCGGCGACTTCTTTCAGCTTTTGCGTCAAATAAGACGTAGAGTCCGCTTTGTAGTAGTACCCGATTACGGCAGACCAGCTCACCGTACTGCCGGAGGGCTTCTGGTAGCGCAGTACGCGGATGAGGTCCGAGCTGGGCGACTCGACGCCTTCCTTCGCGGCAAACGCGGTGAGATGGGCGATCCGGTTCGCCGGCAGCGTAACCTTCGTCGCCCACAGGCCCGAGCCCGAAACGGCGAGCTTGTTCACGTCCTGCAGTGTAGTGCCCACTGCGTCCGCAACGTTAACCCGGATCTGCGAACCGGTCTCGGCTTTGCCTCCGAGCGTATACTGCCCGCCGGAGCCGCCCGGCAAAAAGCCGACCGCCGCCGGGCTCGCCGCCTGCTCGGGGCGGTACAGCTCTACGGATGCCATATCGCCGTAGAAATTGTCGCTTCGGACATCCGTCGGGATCACACTGATAACGTATTGGCCGGGGTCCAGCGGCTTGCCGCCGATTTTGCCGTCCCAATGGTACACGTTGTCCACATACTCCCCGTTCGCGTCGACGGTCGGGTAGGTACCCTCGTGAATGAGCGCCTGCTCGATCGGGTAACCGCCTTCGGGGTTCGGCACGCAGATCGCGATGCGCACGTCATGCGTTTTGGCCGTCTCGGAAGCGTCGAACTTGAAATGAATGTCCGCGCCGGACCCGCCCGCCGTGTTAATGCGAGGCGGATTGACGGTGATCAGGGTATCGGCCTTTACTTTTGTAACGGCCAGGCCGGGCACGACCGGAATGCCGGTCAGCAATAGCGTGACCGCTAATAAAAGGCTAAGAAACGCCTTGGTTCTCTTTTTCAGCACAAGTGCTCACCTCTGGATTGGAATAGGAAGGGCTTGGGACCGCCGGGCATTATTTCGCCGACGCGGCCGGGGTGCGGACCATTTTGCGCAGGGACAGGTTTCCCTTGCCGTCCGCCATCACCAGTTCGTCGCCGCTGTACCCGATATACGTGCGGTTTTTGGCGGATTCGCCGATCGTGAACACCTCGCCGGTCTTCAGATTGACGCCCCGCACCAGCACTTTCCCGTTCACCGCTTCCATCCATGCACCCTGCGTGTCTCCGATGGCCAAAAAGCCGTATTCCGCCTTCTTGACGCCCGCTGCGGTCAAATCCTTCGGTTTTGCGGCCGCATTCGACGTGTTCAGAAGCAGGTACTTGCTCCGGCTCTTGTTGTCCGCCGCTTTGGCAAGCACGTCTGTTCCGTTAAACGCAAACCAGCTCAGCGTAAAGCCCGAGGCGCTCATGTTCAGGCTGTGGGTCGTGCCCGCCGCAATATCGTACAGGGCGGCATCGCCCTCGTCGGTCAAAAAGGCGACCTTTCCCTTGGCCACAACCGGCTGGCGCCCCGATTCCACGGGCATTTCTTCCCCGCCCGAGGCCAGATCGAGCAGATAGATCGTCGACGTATCCGAACGGCTCCAGACCACGTGATTGCCGCTGATCGACAAGCTGCCGAGCGGACCGTCCACGGCGTTCAGCCGGGCCGTTTTTTTGGTCTTCAGGTTGTAGGCGTACACGTCCCAGTACAGCGAACCGCTGCTGCGCTCCCCTTTGTCAAACCAAACGACGGTATTACCGCTTACTTGCGGACTTTGCTTGCGGGCGGCGGTTTTCGTAAGGGTCTGTTTTGCTCCCGTTTTCAAATCCAGGTACTCGACCTGCGGATGACCGGCTTTGTCCTTTGCGATCGAGACCAAACCGGTCCCCGCCACGGAAGCGTCCGCCGCGCTCGCCTGCCCGGCGGTTTTCCGGTCCTGTGTCTTGTACGTGACCGAAGCCGCGCCGCTTTCGGCGGCAGCCGCGAATAAAGATGCGACCAAGAGCAAGATAACCGCCAGCACAATCTGTTGTTTCGATTTCATCCCTCTGTTTCTCTCCTCGTATGACCGTTTTCGGGCACAAAAAAATCAAGCCCGTGAAGCGGCCCGGCTGCCGTCCCGCTTGCAACCCCCGCTTGGGAGGGCGGCAATGCGGCTTAGGCCCGTGGCTTTGCGTCTCCGCCTTTCGACGGATTTGCCTTTGATTCCAACTTGATTTCAGTCCGCTATGTAGGTCATTCGTGGTGGCGCTGCGGCCTATTGGTTCTATCGGCTTTTGGAATGGAAAGTTGAATCTTCTCTTCAAGAAAAAGCAAAAACCGGGACGAAAGTCCTTTTGAGGACCTCGTTCCGGTTTTGTCAGCGCCAAACGCTGATTCGCTCCGTTTTGTCGAGAAAGGCGGCGGACATCGCTTTCGCTCTTGCGGCCAGAAGCCGTTTCCGGCCTTCGGCCGTGCGGGTATAGATCAGCTCCGCCGGACCGATCTTCTTGGCCCACAGCGCATGAAACCGCTCCGCGTCTTCCTTTCTCCGGCCGATCTCTTCCGGCACGGCATAATAGTCGCGGCGCCTTCCAAGAAAAGACCGGGACTCGCGGTAAAGCAAATACCGGGGGTTTTGCACCGGCTCGAGAAGCTGCTGAAGGGCCTGAAGAAAAAGCGTCTGCTCTTGAGCGGTTCCTCCCTCCATCCGGCAAACCACGCCGCCGTCTCCGGCTTCCTCCGCCTGGATGCGGTGGCGGCCCGGTTCAGGCTTCACAAGCTTCATCGCATAGAGGGATTCATAGACGGCTTCTCCCGCCAGCCGAATGCTTTTGCCCGGTGAATGATGCCGGAGATACAGCCGTACGCCCTTTACCAGGGACGGCAACGCCGGAAGCGCTCCAGCCAGCGCGATCAAAGCAAGCTTCACACCGGCCGGCATATCCCCGAAAACAAGCCGCGGCTCGAGGAGCGCCTCCAAGAGACCGAACAGCCCGGCGGACGCCGCCCACAGCAGCAGGGCTTTGACGGTTTGCCCAAAATAGTACGGGCGGGGAACCGTCTCCTCCGTGGAGACCAGCTGTTCGTTCATTCCCTCGTGGAGCACCAGCGCCGCCTCCCACCGTTCACGCAGGCGGGCGCGCTGCCGGGCCCGTTCAAAGGTGCTCCGGTTTTGCCCGCTCAGCCAGCCGGACGTATACCGGTCCGTTTGCAGGTCCATCCGTCCGATGCCGGATTCAATGGTTTCCCGCGTCACGGAAAGCCCGACCAGCGAGCGGAAGCGGCGGCTGAGCGAAACGAGGTCCCGTCCCCCGTCCGGCTGCTCCGTATCCACGCAGGCGAGGTGCCAAATGGCGCCGGTTTTGGCGGGGTTGTCTTTTTGCGTGCGGATCGCGCGCCCCCGCATTTGATTGGAGAGCATAAAAGAGCCGACGTAGGACGCCAGGACAAGCACATTGAGGCACGGCGCGTCCCAGCCTTCCCCCAACAGAGCGGCCGTTCCGATCAAAATCCGGATGCCGCCCCGCTCGAACACTTCGGTAACCACAGCCACCAGTTGGGAAAGCGGAGCGCCCCGAAGGTCGAGCTCGACATACGCGCCGTCGTGTGCCAGCGGCCACGCGGTCCTCGGCAGGACGGCAAGCGATCCGCACAGGATGCCGAGCGGCGCGCTCACCTCCTCGCGGCGGCGCAGCAGCTCGAAGACGGGCACGACCCCGAGCCGGTTAAGCGGAGGCGCCCCCCCGCCCGCCCCGGGAAAGCTGTCTTTGCGGATGTAATCGGCCAGCACCACCAGGCGCAGGTCCTCCTTCAGCAGGTTCTGCTCGAAGGAGACAATTTCGCCGATGCCATGCAGCTTTGAGGCGCTCTGCGTCAGCATCCGGTCGAAAGCGGGGGTGGAGCGGAACGAAACCCGGCGCTTTTCGGCCGCCCCGATGGCCCGCAGCTTTCCGCGCCACTCCTTCAGCGCCGGGTTTTCCTCATCCATTCGCTTGTCCCGGTACAACAGCCCGGTCAACAGCTCCCCGGCCCATTCGTCCGTCAAAGGCGGCACTTCTTCGCCTTCCACGCCCAGCGCTTTCGCCGCCAGGGGCCAGCCGGGAAGCCCCGCAGCCTTCAAGTAGATCACCAGACTGGAAAAATACCCGGGAGCCGTCAACGCCTCCTCCAAATGCTCTTCCGTCCGAACTATCCACGGATGGCTGCCGACCGCTTCCCGAATGGCGGGGTCGAGCAGCAGCTCCTGCTTCAAACGGGCGGCGTTTCGGCGGAACTCCCGCAGGGGGCCGTATTCCGCTTCATTGGGCTCGGTCAGAAAAATATAATCCTGATGCGGGCAAAGCTCCGCTTCGCGCACAAGCTCGGGCACGCTGATTTCGGCATCGATCGGGCCGCACAGCTCTTCGTACCGCTGCCACTCGGCCTGCTGCACATCGTACGGCGGCGTGGCGGTCAGCGCAACGACGGCCGGCCGGTTCAGGGCCGAGCGCAGGCGCAGCGCGCTTTTCCACCAGGCCGCCCGCAAATGGTGCGCCTCGTCGAGGATGAGCGTCTGGAAGCCCATCCGCTCTATGGCGGCGCGCGCTTCGGCCGGCCGACTTCGCCCGGCGGGAGCGGCCTCCCTTCCGCCCCGCTCCGGCGCTGCCCGTGAACCAGCGTCTGGCGCCCGCCCGGTCCCATCTGCGGCTACCCCGAAAGAGGGCTCCGCCGGCTTTTGACCCTCTTCCGCTTCCTCCGGTCCATTTTCCGACGGCATGTCGTCTTCTTCCGCTTCCTCCGGTCCATTTTCCGACGGCATGACGTCTTCTTCCGCTTCCCCGAAAGCGTCTTCCGCCGAATTTTCGCCTTTCCCGCTCTCTCCGGCCCGTTCCCCGGGTGGCTCAACCTCTTCCGGCTGCGCCCCCTCTTCCCTTTTATACAACTCATGCAGGGCCTGATACGTGGTGACCGTGACAAAAGCGGGCTTGTGCAGCTCAAGCGAAACCCAATCCGGAAGCTGCGGGGTTTGCAAAAAAAGGGCCCGGAATCGCTCGGCCCATTGATTGCGGATCGTCAGAGTGGGCGCAACGATCAGGGTCGCCCGGTCCAGGCGCAGCATGACCTCCAGGCCGAGCACCGTTTTGCCGGAGCCGGGCGGCGCCACCAGATGCAGGTGGCGGTTCGCCAGCAGCCCGTCCAGTCCGTCCAGCACTCTTTTCTGGTAAGAGCGCCACGGGTAGCAAAAAGCGATGCCTGCGGGAAAGCGGCTCATCGCCGGCTTTTCGGCAGGGGCTGTGTGCGGCTGATCGCGCTTTTCCGCCTCTTCTTCCGCTTGACGGACCCGTTTTCTTTCCGGCTTTCCCATGCCCATCTAGCCCAAAATGTCCTTCTTTGCCTTCTCGAGCGCCGCGACCACCTTGTCGCACCATTCGTCGAACGCCGGGTCCTCCGCCTGAAGCTCGGGATGCGCCAGAATGTGCGCCACTGTCCGCTTGATTCCCTGGTCGAGCCGCGTGGTCGCCACGAACTCCGGTACCAGCCGCTTCAGCTTGCTGTTGTCGAACACGACCGTGTTGGCCTTGTCTCCGAGCAGCCCGCCCCGGTAATCCTCCGTGCTGCAGGCGTCGAGGAACTCCGACGCGACATGGACGGCGTTCAGCTTCACGCCGAGCGCGTCGGCAATGATCGCATAGATTTGGTTCCACGTTACGGATTCATCCGACGTGATATGGACCGCCTCGCCGATGGCGTGGATATTGCCCATCAGCCCGATGAAGCCTTTGGCGAAGTCGCTGTTATGCGTCATGGTCCAAAGCGAAGTGCCGTCGCCGTGGATGATAACCGGCTTGTTCTCCAGCATGCGTTTGGCAACCTGCCAGCTTCCTTTGCTTCCGTGCACGCCAAGCGGGATAGAGCGCTCGTCGTAGGTGTGGCTCGGCCGTACAATCGAGACCGGAAACCCGTCCTCGCGGTACAGCTTCATCAAGTAGTCCTCGCAGGCGATTTTGTTGCGGGAATACTGCCACATGGGGTTGGACAGCGGCGTGCCCTCCGTGATTCGGTAATCCGAGAGCGGCGTCTGGTAGGCCGAAGCCGAGCTGATAAAAATAAACTGCTTGGTCTTCCCCCGGAACAAACGGTAATCCCGCTCCAGCTGCGGCACCTCAAACGCGATAAAATCCGCCACCACGTCAAACTGATGCGGCGCCAGCAGCTCCGCGACCTTCGCTTCGTCGTTGATATCGGCGATGATCGTTTGAACGCCTTCGGGCAGCTCCTCGTTGCGGTTGCCGCGGTTCAGAAGGTAAAGCTCGCAGCCTTCCGCCGCCAGCTGCTTCGTAATGGCCGTGCTGATGATACCGGTTCCTCCGATGAAAAGCGCTTTCATGATTGCATCCACCTCCGCAGGTATGTAAAGCGTTGCCGTTCTATTTTCTACGATACCACCCGAACCGGGCGAAAACAAACGCCGGGCGCAGCTCCGGCGGCAGGGGCGAGCGCAGCTCCGGCGGCAGGGGCGGGCGCAGCTCCGGCGGCAGGGGCGGGCGCAGCTCCGGCGGCAGGAGCGGGTTTTGCCGTCTCCGCCTCTCCGGCTTTATCCTTTGTTCCGTTAAAAATGCAGGGGGCTCGTAAGAGACTCTTTGATTTATGCAAAGACCCATGGGGTCCGCTCTTCCGCTATTGCCGTTATTTCCGTTATTTCCGTTATTTCCGTTATTTCCGTTATTTCCGCTATTTCTGCCATTGCTTCCACTGCCGCCATTTTTGCGAGGGCGTCGGTTTTATCCCGTTCCGGTCGCCGCCCCGCGCTAACGGTTGCCACAGCGCTTAATCAAGCCAAAATCGCCCCTTTTTTACGCTAACGGTTGCCACAGCGCCTATTTGGGGGAAAACGGGCCCAACCAAGCGTAAAAACGAAAAATAAGCCCTGTGGCAACCGTTACATTTTCAAACCCCTCTTTTTAAAGCAAATAGCCGCTGTGGCAACCGTTAGGTCTCCATGGGCGCCTGAAACTGCCGCCTCCGCAGAGAGCCCCGTTTTTCTTGCGCCTCTCTACTCTGCCGCTTATTTACTCTCTCCGCCAGCCGCTTCCCAGGCGGCGACTTCCTCCCTTACGCGCGGAGCGACCTCGTTGCCCAACAGCTCGATCGCCTCCATGACCTCTTCGTGCGGCATCGTGCCGAGCGGCATATGCAGCAGGAAGCGGGTGACGCCGACGGTTTTGCGCAGCGCCACGATCTTGCGGGCGACCGTTTCCGGGTCGCCTACATAAAGCGCGCCCTGCGGACTGCGCGCCGCGTCGTAGCTGGCGCGGCTGTAATGCCCCCACCCGCGCTCGCGTCCGATGATGTTCATCGCCGCCTGCGTGGACGGGAAGAAGCGGTCCGCCGCCGCTTCGGTATCCCGGCCGACAAAGCCGTGCGAGTGACACGCCACCGGCAGCTTGGCCGGATCATGCCCGGCTTCGGCCGCAGCCCGCTTGTACAGCTCCACCACCGGCGCGAATTGAGCCGGCCGGCCGCCAATGATCGCCAGCACGAGCGGGAGGCCGAGCAGGCCCGCGCGCACGGCGGATTCGGGATTGCCGCCGCTGCCGATCCAGACCGGCAGCGGATTCTGCACCGGGCGCGGATAGACGCCCAGGTCATTGATCGCGGGCCGGTGGCCGCCTTTCCAGGTTACCTTCTCGGACGCGCGGATTTTGAGCAAAAGCTCCAGCTTCTCGTCGAACAGCTCGTCATAATCGTTCAGGTCGTAGCCGAACAGCGGGAACGATTCGATAAACGAGCCGCGGCCCGCCATAATTTCCGCCCGGCCGTTGGAGACGGCGTCCAGTGTGGCGAAATCCTGAAACACTCGCACCGGGTCCGCCGAAGAAAGCACCGTGACCGCACTCGTCAGGCGGATGCGCTCTGTTTGCGGCGCAGCCGCCGCCAGCACCACAGCGGGAGAAGAGGCGGCGTAGTCCTTCCGGTGATGCTCGCCCACTCCGTATACATCAAGCCCCACGCGGTCCGCCAGGACAATTTCCTCCACCACTTCCCGGAGCCGCCGGGCATGGCTGATCAATTCGCCGGTTTCCGGGTCCGGCAAGGTTTCCACAAACGTGCTGATGCCGATCTCCACGCCAATCCCTCCTTTTTGTTTCATTCTAACATTAGAGAAATCCCAAACAAAATGAAACGCCCTTCCTCCCGAAGGCTGCCGGCTGTAAGCGGCGGCGAGCTACGGCTAAGCGGAAAGCGGTCGGACATACAAAAGCCTTCAGTTATTTCGATCCCAGCCAAGACAAAACGGTTTCCCTCGGCTTTGAGCGGATTGCCCAGGCCCTCGATTACGACCGGACCTGCGAAATCGGTTTAAGTGGGATCGGCCCGGGATTTCTACATGGCCCTCGGCTTTCAACGGACGGTGTACGTCAGTTATGTTTGGCAAAAGAAACTGCCTCAATCCTAATGTCCATAAGTGAAAGGAACCGTTCCATTTTCGGAACGGTTCCTTTTTGCCGGGACTGTTTTACGTTTGATCTGCGGCTGCATCCGCCGCCGTTCCCCCGGATTGGCTTTCCGCCGGAGGAACGGGGGCTCCGTTGGCCGGAGGCTCGCCGGCCGGCTGCCCTTCCATGGCGCCTCCCCCTGCGGAGCCGCCGGCTCCGGGCCGGGTTCTGCCGCCTCCCATGCCGGGCCCGCCGCCCATGCCGCGGTTGGCGCTGCCGGTCGTCACGCCCGATTCGTTCAGCCAGGTGACACTGGCCGTGATCTCAAAGGCGACAACCTTTGCTCCGCCGCTGTACTCCCCGTCCGTATAAAATCCTCCCTTTTCGCTGCCGGTCGAAGCCCCGCCCGAGTAGAGCGTGTAGGAGCCCTTTTGCAGCTCAGGCGAGCTGATGACCACGGACTGATACGCTTTGGTTGGCGCAAAGGTCAGAACGGACTTGCCTTCGCTGTCCTCCAGATGAACAAGCGTTCCCGCCTCCTGCGCTTCGTCAAACGTCATCAGGATCGAATATTGGCTGGATTCCCCGGAAGCCGCCTGCGCCATGCCCGCGCTGCCCGCCGCCGCCAGATACCCGCCGGTCAGCTCGAAGCTGCCGTCGTAATCCAAAGCTCCGTTGCCGGCATTGGTCGGTCCGTTGACCGCCACAGTGCCGCCGGTCATCTTGATCGAGCCGTTGGCATCGAGGCCGTCGCCCGCCGCATCCACGGTTACCGTTCCGCCGCTGATGGTCAGCACACCGCTTCCGGAGCCGCCGCCGAAGCCGCCTTGCCCTTCGAGGCCGGAACCGTCGTTGCCGCCCGATACGTTAATGCCGTCATCGGAGGCGGTCACCTGAATGTCGCCGTCCAGGATCGTGATATTCGCGCCTTCAATGCCTTCATAGGTCTTGATCAGCCGGACGGTTCCGCCCGCTATGGTGGTCAAAACATCCGCATGAATGCCGTCATCGCCGGAAGATATGGTATATTCTCCGCCCTTCACCGTCACGTTCGCGTTGCTGTGCAGCGCGTCGTCGGCGGAGTCCACCGTAAAGCTTCCGCCGTTCAGCACCAGATCGCCGCCCGCCTTCAGCCCTTTTGCGCTGGTCGACTCCGTTTCTTCGGCGGTCGACGCCGACGAGTTCGCCGAAGGTTCGCTTCCTGCCGTACCGGCCATGGACGAGTTCGCCGAAGTGTCCGATGCATTTGCCTCCGAAGCGCCGGCCGCCGGCGCGGCATTCGAGCCGCCCGAAGCATTTGCCGCCGATGAACCGGCTGTGCCGCCGCTCCCCGCCGAGCCGCTCCCGGTGCCGCTGGCCGCTGCGCCGTCTGCCGGAGCCGTTTGACCGGCTCCGCCCCGGCCCCAAGGCCCCTGACCGCCCATGCGCTCCTCCGTTTTCACTTCGCCGTTTGCACTCCCGCCGTTCGTCACGATGTCGTACGTGCCTCCGTCGGCCGCCAGGGAGGTTTCGGCCTGGATGCCGTCGTTGCCCGCCTGAATCGCAAAGCTCCCGGCGGCAATCGCGACAAACCCTTTGGCCGTGTCGGTATCATTCGTCGACTTGATCCCGTCGCCGCCCGCCTCAATGGTCAGCGTGCCATCCTTGACGGCGACCATGTCGCGCCCGACTATCCCGTCGTCGTTGGCCTTGACCGTGATGTTACCGGATACGATTTTCAGATCGTCTTTGCCGGTAATGCCGTCCTTGTAGTTCGCCGTCACCGAAAGCTTGCCGGTGCCGTTGATCGTCAAATCGGCTTTGCTGAAAACAGCCGCGCTCGGCTCGTCGGAGGAAGCGTCCGCCAGCGTATAGGACGCTCCGTCGGCAATCGTGTTTTCGGTTCCTTCCGCCAGCGTGAGGACCGCCTTGCCGGCGTCCGTAATGGATATCGGGGCGCTGTCGCTGTCGTGCAGCTCCACGCCGTTCAGCACCAGCCGAACGGTCCCTTCATCCGCGGCACTCACCAGAATTTGCCCGTCGTCCAGCTTCCCGCTCAGCACGTAAGTGCCCGCTGCGGTAATCGTGACAGAGCCGTCTTTGGCTTCCGCACCGCTTCCGGTCACCGTGGCCGACGCGCCGTTCAGCTCCACCCGCGTCGCCGTGTCCGCGTTCCAGTCCGCATTCGTATCGTCTTCGTCCAGCGTTACCAAATCGGCGAACGCAGCCAGCTTCGTCAAATCCACGCTCGTCTGCTCGTAAATCGCAGCGGTTTCTCCGGCGCCGGATGTTGCCGCCGCTGTAACCTCGGCTTCGGTGGCGGTGCCGGATGCTGCGCTGCAGGCGGTTACCATGGCGGCGCACAGCAGCGCCAGGCCCAGTTTGCTTCCTGTTGCCCACTTTTTCATAGGATATCGTTCCTTTCGATAATGGAGTTGGGCCTTAATACTCCGCCGCAGGCGGGTTCAAGGTGAGCGACAAATCCAGATTGCCGTTCCGGCAGCGGATGGCGTCGAGAAATTCCTTCGTGTTGACGGAGGGGTCCAGCGTAACCAAGTAAACCAGCTCGTACAGACTGCCGAGCTCGGCGGTCCGGATTTTTTTCAGCTCATAGGTGACTTTGAACATCTGAAACACTTCTTCAAAAGCCTCTTCATAGCCGAGGTTTTCGGGCACGGTCACCTTCAAGAGCTTCTGGGCGCTTTTGCGGACCCCGACCCGAAACCGGCTGAGGACGAACATCAAGAGGCAGAGGATTACGGTAAACAGCACGGCGTACCCGAACGCGCCCACCCCGCAGGCCAGACCGGCGGCCATGGTGAACAGCACATAGGCGATGTCCTTCGGATCGCCCGGCGCGCTGCGGAAGCGGATGATCGAAAACGCGCCCGCCAGGCTGAACGCCCGGGCGACATTGCTGCCGATCAGGAGAATAATGATGGCGACGATCGAGGGCAGAAGCACCATGGTCAGCGTAAAATTTTGCGAATACCCGGCCGGGTTTGTTTTCATATAAGTGAAGCTGATGACGCCGCCGAGCGCGATGGCTAACAAAATGGTCAGCAGCGCCGAAGCCAGGGTCAGGGTTGGCGTTCCGCTCGCGGCGGACACGGAAAACAGGGATTCAAGCATACAAAACACGCTCCTTCTCGGTCATGCCGGTTCGTACCGTTTTCTTGTATTCGTTGCCGTATTTGGAGAAGCTCGTCCGGTAAAGCTCGTGCTCGGACAGCATTTTGGCGAGCCAGACGGGGATCGTTTTCTCCGCCTTCACTTCCATCAGCCACTGCCCCCGCTCGAGAAGCGGTTCGCCATGGTCGCCGCGTTCCAGCCGGAGGTCGTACCGGCGGCTGCGGATATTGGTGTCGAAGGTGATCCGCAAATCCCGGCTGCCCATGCAGAACAGCGCCTTGCGGTCGTAAGCCAGATAAACCTTCGGCTCCAGATCGTACCGGGTCAAAAAGTAGCGAATTTCCTCCACCACCTGCTTGTTCATGTAGCCCTGCAGCATTGGCGGCTCGCCGGTGCGGACAAAATCATAGGCTTCCTTGAGCCGGAGCGCCGTTCTCCTTTTGTTGACGAGGCCGAACACCTTTTTCTTCAGCTCCAGGTAAACCTTTGCTCCGCTCTCCGGAACGCCGTATGCCCGCAGCCGAAGCTTTTCCTTGTATTTGGGCTTCGCCAGGCTGGTCCGGATCAACGTGTCGTGCGGAGTGTCGAAGTACAGGTTGCTGATGGAATAAAACCCGTGCTGCCGGTTGTACTCGTCCGGCTCCATGTATTCAAGCAGGTTATGATAGATTCGTCGGTAAGCCGCGTCATCCATTAAGTATTTGTTTTCGTACCGGTTGAACACTTCAATCGCCATTCGGTTTCGTCCTTTCCGCCGGAAGGCCGCTTGCGCCGTCCGGTTTGTCGTTCTGGTTGTATCGTATCGGCTCAACCTTTAGCGAAGCTTAAACGGGTTTACAATTTCTCAACAGGCGGCGGGCCCGGCGCTGAACGAGCGCGCAGGACCGGTTAAGGTGGATTAAAGGTTCTCCTGCTATAATGACGAAGAAGCAAGAAACCCTGGCAGAGGATGAAGCCCAATGAGAATCTTGATCGTGGAAGACGAACTGCATCTGGCGGAGGCCTTGACCCAAATTTTAAAAAAGCATCATTATTCCGTGGACGCGGTGCATGACGGGCGCGACGGTCTCGATTACGCGCGGAGCGGCATTTACGATCTGCTGCTGCTCGACGTGATGATGCCGGAGCTGGACGGCTTCGGCGTTTTGAAGGCGCTGCGCAAGGACGGAATTTCCACGCCGGTGATTCTTCTGACGGCAAAAGGGGAAACGGCTGATAAAGTGACGGGGCTTGATTACGGAGCGGACGATTACGTGGCCAAGCCGTTTCAGACGGAGGAGCTGCTGGCGCGAATCCGGGCGGCCCTGCGCCGCAAAGGCGAGGTGCTGCCGGACGATGCGCTGCGTTTCGGGGATCTGGAGCTGAACCCGTCCCGTCTGCGGCTTGCGGTAAAAGGGAAGGAAATGAAGCTCAACCTGAAGGAAAGCGAGCTGCTGGAGCTGCTGATCGTACGGAAGCAGGCGGTGACGTCGAAGGAGCAGATTATCGAAAAGCTGTGGGGCTTCGACTCGGAGGCCGAACACAACAACGTGGAAGTATACGTTTCGTTTTTACGAAAAAAGCTGGCCTTTCTGAACTCGTCGGTGCGCATCGGCACCATACGGGGCGTTGGCTATGTGCTTGAGGAGAATGCCTGATGTTCACCAAGCTGAGGAACCGGTTTTTGCTGGTCAATCTCGTGACCATCACCCTTACCATGCTCGTCGCCTTTGCATCCATTTACATCATTACCTACCGGGACGCGCGCAGCGACATAAAAATGGAGCTGCACCGCACCGCCGAGTTTTACCGCGAGCCCATGGGAAACGGCCACCCGCGGAACGGCGGGTTCACGGATGCGGCAGGTGCCGCGGAGGGCGCGGCCCAAGCGCCTGCGGCGGGCTCCGCGGAAGGCGCGGCCCAAGCGCCTGCGGCGGGGTCTGCGGAGGGTGCGGTCCAAGCGCCTGCGGCGGGGTCTGCGGAGGGCCCCCTGCTCCCAAGCGAAGAGGCGCAGGATGGCGCGGCCTTTGCCGACAAGGGCAAGCTGATGCGCGGCGGAGGAATGCCCGGCGGCGGGGTCGGTGGAGGCGCAGGGCCGCAGGAACGATCGGTCTCCTTCCTGCTGCTGACCGATGCGGCCGGGGCGCTGGCGGGCAAAGAGTCGCGTTTTGAGGCGGATGACGCTTTTTATGAAACGGCGCTTGCAGCCGCGCTGAAATCAGGTAAAGCGGAGGGGCAGTTTGCGCTGGACGGAACCGACTGGGCGTACATGAAGCAGCCTGCGGCTTCAGGCGAGATGCTGGTCTTCCTGGACGTTACCGCGCGTCAGGAAATTCTGACCAACCTCATCTATACCTTTGCGGCCGTCGGGCTGGTGATGCTGCTCGTCATTTTCCTGATCAGCCGGTATTTCGCCAACCGGTCCATCGCTCCGGTGAAGGAAGCGTTCGAGAAACAGAAGCAATTTATCGCCGACGCGTCCCACGAGCTCAAAACGCCGCTCGCCGTGATCAACACCAACGCCGACGTGCTGCTCGCAAACGGCGACGAACCGATCCGCGAGCAGGCGAAATGGCTTCATTACATCAAGGCGGAGACGGAACGCATGAGCCGCTTGACCGGCGACCTGCTGTACCTGACCGAAATGGACGACGCCCGGACAACCGTGCTCTACAGCCGGTTCGACTTGAGCGAAGCGGTGGAAACGGTCATTTTGACCATGGAAGCGATGATTTTCGAGAGGTCGCTGACGCTGGAGTATGACATCGAGCCGCAGCTAAACGTGTACGGAAGCAGCGAGCAGCTCAAACAGGTGGTGCTGATCCTGCTCGACAACGCCGTCAAATACGCGGGACCGAACGGCACGGTGACCCTCTCGCTCAAAAAGCAGCAGAGCGACACCCTCCTCATGGTCCGCAACACCGGGGAAGGCATCGCGCCCGAGCATCTGGACCGCATCTTCGACCGGTTTTACCGGACGGACGCCTCCCGTTCGCGAAAGCTTGGCGGGCACGGCCTGGGGCTGGCCATCGCCAAATCGATCGTCGAACAGCACAAGGGCAAAATTTACGCCAAAAGCGTTACCGGCGAATACGCCGCGTTTTACGTGCATCTGCCTTAAAGCGCGCGCGTTTTTCCGGTGCGTTTTTCCGGTGCGTTTTTCTGGCCTTTTCGGTTTTCCCGCAAAAATTTTTTGAACCGTGTCCGCTTCCTGTCACAAAACCGTCCTCCCGCCGGTCATCTTTTAGGAAGACCATTTTGAGAGGAGAAAAAGACAATGAACCTTCGCATGGATTACCGCACGGCCAATCCTGGAGCCGTCAAAGCGATGATGGGGCTGGAGCAGTACGCATCCGGCCGCTTCGCGTCGGACAAACTGCTGTACGAGCTTTTGAAAATCCGCGTTTCGCAGATCAACGGCTGCGCCTACTGCCTGGATATGCACACCAAGGAAACCTTGAAGCTGGGTGATCATTTGGAAAAGGTGCTGCTGGTTTCGGTTTGGCGGGAAGCGCCCGTCTTTACGGAAAAGGAACGCGCCATGCTGGAGCTGGCCGAGACGGTGACGCGAGTCGCGGACCACGGCGTTCCGGAAGAGCTGTATGAGCGCGTCCGGAAGCAGTTCAGCGAAGCGGAATACTTCGACTTGATCATGGCGATCAATACAATTAACAGCTGGAACCGGATCGCAATCTCGATGGGCGCATCCCCCGGATTCGACGCTTGACTTGGACGGAAAAGGAGGAGGAGGAGCGGACATGAACGAAGAGGCGCAGCAGCAGCCGCAGAGCGCGGCGCGGGGAGAAGTAGAGGAATGGTATCGCGGCTACCGGGCGTATGCCTTTGCCATCGCCTATCGGATGCTCGGCTCCGTCTCCGACGCCGAGGATGCGGTGCAGGACTGCTTTGTGGCCCTGCACCGGCGGCCGCAGGAGGAAATCCGCCAGCCGAAGGCGTACCTTGCCAAGCTGACGGTGAACCGCTGCCTGAACGTTCTGCAATCGGCGCGCAGGCAGCGGGAAACCTATGTGGGGGAATGGCTGCCGGAGCCGCTCGGGGAATCGGCGGACGCACCGGAGGAATGGGTGGAGCGGCAGGACCGCATCAGCTACGCCCTTCTGGTGCTGCTGGAGAAGCTGAAGCCGCTGGAGCGCGCCGTTTTCGTGCTGCGCGAAGCCTTCGAGCACGAGTACCGCGAGATCGCGGAGTGGCTCGGCAGGACGGAGCCCCACTGCCGCCAGCTGTACAGCCGGGCACGCCGCAGGCTGTTTGACGGAGCGACGGGCGGAGCGGGCGCCGGGCACAGCGGGAACCCGAGCGGGGCGGGCGCGGGCGCCGGGCACAGCGGGAACCCGAGCGGGGCGGGCGCGGGCGCCGGGCACAGCGGGAACCCGAGCGGGGCGGGCGTTTCGCGTGCCGGCGGGCCTTCTCCTGGCGGCACCTTCGGCAGCGCTCCAGCCGTACCGGCCGTCCCGCCGGCGAATGCAGCCGCAGCGGGAGCGGATGCTTTCCGGCTTCGGCTACTGGAGCGGTTTACGGCCGCGTTCCTCTCCCATGATGTCGGCACCATGGTGGAGCTGTTGGCCGAGGAGCCCGTTCTGATCGCCGACGGAGGGGCCCAGGTCCATACCATCGGCCGGCCGATGGCCGGGCGGAAGGGCGTCGTCGCCCTGCTCACGTCCCCCCGCGTGCTTCGGCCGCTGAGAGAGTTGCAACCGGTCCCCAGCCGGATAAACGGCGAGCTGCATCTGGCTTTCCAGCAGGACGGCGCTGTCGTTGCCGTCATGTGCTTCGGCATGAACCCGGCAGGCGACCGGATCGAGCGGGTTTACCTCCTGGTTAATCCGCTTAAGCTGAAGACAATCGCTCCTTTAGGAAAAGCCCTCCAGCTCCCTTTTCAATAGCGTAGTTTGAAAAAAGCTTAGGGTCGTCCGACGGAAAGCGAGGCGAAAACCCAATCCCCCGACTCTCCAGCTATCTTCCCCTCGCTGGACTGAGATGTAAGTGCATAAAAGCAACTAATTCGAGCTTAATTCGCTACTTTGGGCTGAATAGATGCAAAAAGGCAACTATTTCTTCAGTTTCCTCTAAAAATCGCTCGTTTTCAAGAAAATAAGTGCGCCTATGGCGCTATTTTGCGTAGAGACGGGAAACGACGGGAAATAGGTGCCGTTCTGCACCTATTCGCATCTCCTCTCTCCGTCGTTCGCTTAACCGGTCCAACCGCACCTCCCCGCCGTCGTTCGCTTAACCGGCCCAACCGCACCTCCCCGCCGTTCGCCTTCCCGGGCCTAGCGAACATTTTCATAAGGAACCCGGCAAGACAAGCAAACGAACGGGAAACGTCGAAAGGAAAACAGCCTTCGGGAATGGGTACCAACAAAAAGAGGTACGGCTTTTTTTGGGTAAAAGGATGACAGGCACTTAACGCCGCATCCCATATCAGAGAGGAACATCGGCATGAAGCAGGCCATGCTTATCGTCAACCCAACTTCCGGCAAAGAGGAAGCCCCCGCCTACCGTGAGCTGGCGGAGGATGTCCTGCGCGGCGCCGGCTATGAGGTCGCTGTGATGATTACGGAAAAGGTGCTGGACGCCACCCGGTTTTGCGTCCACGCATGCGAGCAATGCTTTGATCTGGTCGTTTCCATGGGCGGAGACGGCACCCTGCACGAAACGATTAACGGACTGATGGACCAGGGCCACCTGCCGCGGATCGGCGTCGTCCCGCTTGGCACCGTCAACGATTTTGCACGCGCCCTGCGCCTTCCGCTGGACGCCGAGCAGGCGATCCGCAGCCTGGCCTCTTCCCGGACGGCGGAAGTCGACCTGGGCCGGATCAACGACCGGCTGTTCGTCAACGTGGCCGCCGCCGGCTCGCTGGCGGAGTCGCTGTTTTCCGTCTCGTCGGAGGAAAAATCGCGGCTCGGCGCGCTGGCTTATTTCAAAGAGGGCTTGAAGGAGCTGACCGGTGCTTCCCCCGCCCCGCTGGTTATCCGCCACGACGGCGAAACGTGGGAGGGCGATGCGCCCCTCTTTCTCGCCGCGCTGACCAATTCCGTCGGCGGCTTTCAGCGGCTGGCGCCCAACGCGGCGGTGGACGACGGACTCCTGCACTGCTTTGTGGTCAAGGACCTCTCTCTGCTGAAGTCCGTCACCCTCAGCCTGTCCCTGCTGCTCGGCAACCTGCAAAACCACAAGGACGTGTATTACTTCACCGCCAAAAACGTGACCCTGCTCACGCCCGAAACGATGCGGACCAACGTCGACGGCGAAGAAGGCCCGGCCCTGCCGGCCGAGCTGCGCATCCTTCCCCGCCACGCCCGAGTCCTTGTGCCGGAAGAAGAACCGGCGTAAGCGCCAGGAGCACCGCACTCCGGCTCCGGCTCTGGCGTAAGCGCCAGGAGCACCGCACTCCGGCTCCGGCTCTGGCGTAAGCGCTGGGAGCACCGCACTCCGGCTCCGGCTCCGGCGTAAGCGCCAGGAGCACCGCACTCCGGCTCCGGCTCCGGCGTAAGCGCCAGGAGCACCGCACTCCGGCTCCGGCTCCGGCGCCACCGCTTCCGGAGCCCCCGTTTTCCGCCCACGCTGCCGCAACCCTTCCTGCACAGGGCTAGTGCATCACGCACTTTTCCCGGCCGAACACGACGCAGGGCTGGCAGCGGATGCAGTACCGGATTTCGTCTCCCCGGGCCGCTTTGTTCGCCCATTCGGGGTCGACGATGAGGTCGCGGCCGATGGCGGCAAAATCGGCGTCGCCCCGCGCCAGGATGTCATTTGCCCTTTCCGGCGTACGGATCTCGTAGACCACGATCACCGGAACGCCCGTGTTCCGTTTGATCTGGCTTCCGCCGTACGTTGTCCAGTTATACGGGTACCCTTCCGGAACCTCCGGCGCTTCGGAGGAATAGCCGCTCGACGACACGTCCAGAAGATCGATGCCCATCGCCTCCAGCCGGCGGGCCATCTCAATTCCGTCCGCGAGCGCCGGCTCGTTGCAGCCCATCCGGTAGGCCAGGATAAAGCGTTCCGGCACCTCCGCCTTGACCCGGGCCACGACTTCGCGGATAAAGCGCAGCCGGTTGTCGAGAGAGCCGCCGTAAGCGTCCGTGCGCCGGTTCACCTGCGGAGATGAAAACTGGTTCAGCAGGTATCCGTGCGCGCCGTGAAACTCGACGCCGTCGAAGCCCGCGCGGCAGGCCCGAACGGCGGCGCCGACGTAGGCGTCCTGCAGCTCGCGCAGCTCCGGCTGGGTCATTGCCCGGGCCCGGATGCCGTTTGCGGCGTAATCCGAAGGGCCGTAAGGCTCCCAGCCCAAGGCGGGGTCCATCTTGATGCCGAGGTGCTGGAGCTGCAGCAGCGCTTTCGCCCCGTGCGTTTGGCATTCCGCCGCCAGCGCGGCAAGCCCCGGCACATGCTCGTCCGACCAGGCGGCCAGCTGGGATACCATCGACCGGCTTCCCGGATGCATGCTGGTGGCCTCCACGATGATGAGCCCGACGCCCCCACGCGCTCTCGCACCGTAGTGCCGCAGGTGGCCGTCGTTGACAAATCCCCCGCGGGTTTCCGGCACCAGGCATTCCATCGGCGGCATGACGATGCGGTTGCGGATGTCATGGCCTTTTAGGCGGTAGGGCTGAAACAAATGATTCATCGGAAAAGTCCTCCTCTTCTCAGCGGTGCGCGGAGCGATTCTGCTCTTTCAACAGGTCGCGGATTTCCGCCAGCAGAGCCTCTTCTTTGCTCGGCGCGGGCGGCTCCGGCGCCTCTTCGGGCCGGGCCTTTTTCATTTTTCCGAGCAGTTTGACGAACAGAAAGATGGAGAGCGCGATGAGCAGGAAGTCCACAACCGCCTGGATAAAGTTCCCGTAAGCGAGGGTCGATTCCCCGTAGGTATAGGTCAGGCTGGTGAATTTCAGCCCCCCGAACAAAATGCCGAACAGCGGCATAAGCAAATCCTGCACCAGCGAGCTGACGATCTTGCCGAACGCCGTTCCGATGACGACCCCGATGGCCAGGTCCAGCACATTGCCTTTGAATGCAAACGCTTTAAACTCTTTCCACATGAGCATGTCCCCTTCCGTATTCCTTTTATTGTAGCATGAAAAAATACAGCTGCATCCCGTCCTCCCCCGAAGCGCATGCAAAAAAGCCCCCGTCCCGGCGAGCTGAAGTGCACCTCTAAGAATTCATCGGAATAACCAGGGGATTTTTCCAATGTCTATTCCAAGGGGTGCACTTCAAACCGGAGACAGGGGCGCTTTGACGCCTTTTAAGCGTTCAGATCGTACAGGCCCGGGCTGTGCTCGTTCGGCATTTCGGGCAGGATCGGCATCGGATAGCCTTCCGGCGGAGGGACAACCTCCAGCGTGCCGTTGTTGCGGCTGGGAGAAGTCCCGCTGAAAATATCCGCTATGCGCGTGGCATCCAAGCGGAAGTTAAACTGCGCGTTGTGGAAGCCCATGTCCACATATTTCCGGCATTCGGGATATTTGTTCAGGTCGTAGTTGGGGATCGGGAACAGCTTTCCCCAGTTGACCCCGAGCGTCTCCAGCGCTTTGGCAAACGCGTTTTGGTGCGCGTTGTCCCGCACGATAAGAAAAGCGAGCGTTTCCCGGAACGTTTTGTTGGTGCTCATCTCGTAAATCCGGGATTTTTGCAGCACGCCCGTCGATTCCAGCACCAGATTGTCCAGCAGGTCGGCGACCAGATTTCCGTGGGCGTACACGTAATTACCCATCCACGGGTTGCCCGAGGCATCCACCGGCAGGGAACTTTGCGCTCCGATGATGTAATGATGCGGGTTGGCATGCCGGACCGCGTCGTCAAGCGGCGCGCCGTCCGTGCCGGCGTCTCCCGGCAGCTCTTCGCCCGAGCCGGTCAGCAGCTGGTTGATGGTGTGCTGGACCAGCTCTACGTGGCTCAGCTCCTCCAAAAACACGCCCCGGATCAAATCGCGGTACTGCAGCGCGCTTCCCCGGAAATTGTTGCTCTGAAAAAAGAACTGCATCATGGTGCGCATTTCGCCAAACCGCCCGCCGAGAATTTCCTGGATGACCTTCGCCGCCTCGGGGTCCGGCCGGTCGGGCACGATCAGATTGATCAGATCCTCTTTGTAAAAATACATCTGCATCCCTCCGCAAACCAGTTTTGGGTTCGCTTTAGTTTGGGATGCGGAAGAGGATGTTATTCTTGCCTGGAGCGGGACTTGGCCGAAAGCCGCCGCTTGCCTCTTGGCCCCTTTGCCCCGTTTCCGCTCGGCCGGCAAACGTTATTCCCTCGGAACGCTATCCGCCGATAACCGCTCCAGCTGCATAAAATGATGGCGGTAATGCATCTCGGTCAGCATAAACCATTCCTCCGCCGTAAGATAACCGAACTGAGGGTGAGGGACCGCAGTGCCGGGCGATGTCTGCTCCAGCAGCGGCTCAAGGGATCGCATCCGGTCCAGTACGGCCGCAAGTCCCTGAACAAGCTGTTCCTTGTTGGCGGGCTGCGCCGGCGTATACAGCGGGGAAGCCGGAACGCGAATCCTTACAGGCGGAAAGCCTCCTTGTGCGAACACTGCTTTCCCCGCCTCCGTTTTCTCCTGAGAGGCATCCCGGCGGCTAGCCCCTTCCCGAAGGCAGTGCCCGGCATTCCGCAATTGCATGCCGAGGGCCGATTGGATCAAGTGCTGATACAGCTGCCCGATCGACCATTCCTCCGGGTCGGGTTTCCGCAGCAGCCGCTCCGTGTCAAGCGCCTCCAATTCCGTCAGGTAACGGGCTGTACTTTGTTCAAAACGCCGCAAGGCTTCCTTCGTATCCATGCTATGCAACAGCTCCTTTTTTTAAGGTCCCCCCCACTATACAAAAACGCTACTGACAACAGTCTGTCAGTAGCGTTTCAGGATGTTTTCAGCTTCTTCGCGTACCCGGCTCCGGAAGGCGGACGGCTCCAAAACCTCCGCAGCCGCGCCCCAGCCCAGCACCCACTGGAGCAATTCTTCCGGCTGCCGGACCCGAAAGCTCATATACAGGCCGTCCGCCCGGTCTTCGGCAGCCACTCTATAAAAGTTATCCGATTCCTTCACCCGGTCGGCGACATCGGAATGGAACCGAATCCGCACCAGCTGATCACGGTCATCTGGCGGCGAATATTGGTGCAGGTCAAAGCCGGCGGGCAGTGCATACGCTTCTTCCAGCACCTCCAGGTTCGACATTCGCGACAACCGGAAATGGCGGATTTCCCGCCGCAGGTCGCAATAAGCGGTCAGCACCCAGGAACCGTGCAGAAGTACCAAGCCGTACGGGGCGGCAGCACGCCAGGTTTTACGGGCTCCGTCGGCTTCGGGCAGCCGTTTGGCATAGCCAAAGCCGATCTTCCTGCCCTTTTCCATCGCGGAGCGGATAACCGGGAGATGCTCCTTTTCCCGTTCGCGGGCCTCCCCTTCCCCCGGGGCCAGCATGCGGATCGACTTATGCATCCGGGAGGCTTCCCCGCTTACGGCCTCCGGCAAAGTCGCTTCGATTTTCCCTCGGGCGGTCCGGGCATTCGCACCGTACCGGCTATCAAAGCGCTGCTCGACAAACCCCGTGCCGATCAGCAAAGCCACGGCTTCTTCGGCGGTGAAGCGGACCGGGGGAAGAAAATAGCCCTCCATCAGGCTGTACCCCACGCCGGGGGCCCCCGCTACCGGAACGCCTGCTTCGCTAAGCGCCCGGATGTCCCGGTAAATGGTCCGCACGCTTGTTTCAAAGGTCTCTGCCAAATCCTCCGCCCGCAACACCTTCCGGTTTTGCAGCTCCAACACAATGGCCAGCATCCGCTCGGTTTTGTTCATCTCCTCCAAATTCCCTCCTTGTGGAGCCAAGACACCTGTCCATCAAAGTAAGCCAAGCCCGATCCCCCCGGCCGCTCCCGCCAGCACGACAGCCCAAGGCGGCAGCTTCCAAAAAACGAGCATCGCAAACAGCCCCAGCGTCAAGGCAACATCCGCCGGCTCTCCAACCGCTGAGGTCCACAGCGGATCGTAAAGGGCCGCCAGCAAAATTCCCACAACCGCCGCGTTGATTCCGGCGAGGGCCCCCTGAATGCGCGGGTTTGCCCGCAACCCGTTCCAGAACGGCAGCACTCCCCCGACCAGCAAAAACGCGGGGAGAAAAATGCCCAGCGTGGCGACCACCGCTCCCATAAGGCCGTCCGCCACAGCTCCCAGATAAGCCGCAAAGGTAAACAGCGGTCCCGGAACGGCTTGGGCGGCTCCGTATCCCGCCAGAAAGTCCGCCTGGCTGACCCAGCCCGCGGGAACCACCTCCCGTTCCAGCAGCGGAAGCACAACATGGCCACCGCCGAATACAAGCGAACCGGAGCGGTAGAAGCTGTCGAACATAGCCGGCAGGCCCGTCTCTCCCGGCTGCCGCAGGAGCGGAAGCAGGACCAGAAGGGCGGCGAACAGCAGCAGGCAGCCCGCGGCAAAGGTCCGGCCGACGGTCACCGCCATAACGCTCGCTTGTTCCGCCGGTTTTCGGCGGTAAAGCCAAAAGCCCAAAAGGCCCGCCGCCAGAATAAGCAGGACTTGCGTATAGGCGGTTGGCCAGACAAGCGCCCCGGCAGCCGCAAGGACGGCGATGGTTGCGCGGCCCCGGTCGGGCGCGAGCTTCCGGCCCATTCCGTAAACCGCCTGCGCGACGATCGCCACCGCCACCAGCTTCAGTCCGTGAATCCAGCCCGCCCCTGCCAAATCGAACCCTTGCAGCAAAAAAGCAAAGGCCGTCAGAGCAAGCACCGAGGGCAGCGTGAATCCGAGCCATGCGACCAGGCCGCCCAGCACGCCCGCCCGGATCATGCCGATCCCGATGCCGACCTGGCTGCTGGCGGGCCCGGGCAAAAACTGGCAGAGCGCTACCAGGTCGGCATAAGCCCGCTCGTCCATCCATTTTCGGCGTTGAATGTACTCGTTATGAAAGTAGCCCAAATGGGCGATCGGGCCGCCAAAAGAAGTAAGCCCCAGCTTCAGCGAAACCTTGAGCACTTCCGCCAGCGCGGCGCCCTTTCCCGGGACCGGCCTCGCGCCGCCATCCATCCGTTCCGTTTTTTCGGGCATGGCTCCCCCCGTTCCGCCACATTTCCGGTTTTCTGTCGTCCCCCGGCTGACGGCGTTTTCTGACTTCAGGATAGCATGGACTTCCTCTCTTCGGCGCCCTGTCTTTTTTAAGCGTTTTGTAAATTCATATTAGTGTATGTAAAAGCAGCCCGTCCACCGGGACGGACTGCTTGCTTCCTGCCGCGTGTCAGCTGCGGCCCGCTTGCAGAAATTCCTTCAACCGGCCGCGAACCTCCGCCGGCGTATCCAGATTCAGCAGCGTTTCCGTCAGCTCCGCGCATGACGAGCGTTCCAGCGAGGCGACCGTTTCCTTCACCCGCTGAATGGCCGAAGGCGACATGCTCCACTCGTGCAGCCCGAGTCCGAGCAGCAGCGGGGCTGCCAGCGGATCGCCCGCCATGCTGCCGCACATGCCGGTCCATTTGCCGTGGCGGACGGACGCGTCGATCACTTCCTTGATCAGGCGGATGACCGAGGGATGGAAATAATCGTACAGGTACGACACCTTCTCGTTCATCCGGTCCACGGCGACCGTGTACTGCACCAGGTCGTTGGTGCCAATGCTGAAAAAGTCGACCTCCCGGGCAAAACGGTCCGCAAGCAAAGCGGCCGACGGAATCTCGATCATGATGCCGACCTCGATCTTTTCTCCGGCGGGAACGCCCTCCGCCTGCAGCTGCGCCCGCGCTTCCTCGTAAAGCGCCTTGGCCGCCCGCCATTCGTCCAGACCGGAGATCATCGGAAACATAATCTTGACCGGCCCGTGAACACCCGCCCGGATGATCGCGCGAAGCTGAGTGAGCAAAAGCTCCTTGCGGTCCAGGCACAGGCGGATGGCGCGATAGCCGAGAAACGGGTTCATTTCATGCGGCAGATCGAGGTAAGGCAGCTCCTTGTCGCCGCCGATGTCCAGCGTCCGGATGACGACGGGCCGCCCCTGCATGGCTTCCACCGCCTGGCGGTACGCTTGGTACTGAACGTCTTCGCCGGGCATTTTCGTTTCGCTCATGAAAAGAAACTCCGTCCGGTACAGCCCGACGGCCTCCGCTCCCTTGTCCGGCAAGCCCTCCGCTTCCTGCGGAGTGCCGATGTTGGCCGCCACCTCAATGGCAAAGCCGTCCCGCGTCACCGCCGGACGCGTTCCGAACGCCGCCAGACGCTCGCGCTCCGCCAGCTCCGCCTGCTGCTTGGCGACGTATTCGGCCAGGACCGCTTCGTCCGGCTCAAGGATGCATTCGCCCGTGGAGCCGTCGACAACCAGCGTGCTTCCGTGGGCGATCCGGTCAAGCTCCGCTCCAACCCCAAGCACCGCCGCGATGCCGAGCGAATTCGCCAAAATGGCGGTGTGCGACGTTTTTCCGCCGATGCGGGTCACAAACCCGAGCACATGAACCTTGTTCAGCTGCACCGTATCGGATGGCGTCAAATCGTCGGCCACCAGGATGACTTCTTCGTCAATGTCGGAAAGCCGCGCGCCCCGGTGCCCGACCAGATGGACGATCAGCCGGGTGCCGACGTCCCTTACATCCGCCGCCCGTTCGCGCATGTATTCGCTCGCCATGCCCTCGAACAGCCCGGCGACCTGGTTGACGGTGCGAAGCACCGCGGTTTCCGCCGACCATCCTTCGTTCTGGACCAGCTTTTGCATGGGCGGATAGAAAGCCGGGTCGTTCAAAAAGCTGACCTGTCCTTTCAGAATCGCCGCCTTTTCCTCGCCCAGCGTCTGCTTCGCCCGTTCGATCAGACGGCCCAGCTCCTCCGCGCAGGCGGCTTTGGCATTTTCCAGCCGGTTCAGCTCCTGTGCGGGGTTATCCGCCTTCCGCTCTTCGACGTCCGTCAGCTTCAGCGGCTTGTAGACAAACGCTTTTCCGATCCGCACGCCTTCCGACACGCCGATTCCGTTCAGTTGGGAACTCATCTTGGTGACCTCCTTTTGCCGCGGGAGCTCCGCTTCACTTACGCTTCGCCGAAGCCGCTTTCGACCAGCTCGGCAAGCTGGACGACGGCTTCCTCTGCATCCGGTCCTTCCGCCTCGATCGTGAGCACCGCCCCTTTTTCCAGCCCGAGGGTCATCAGGTTCAGAATGCTTTTTGCGTCGGCTTCGGTGGTTGTGCCTTCCGGCTTCAGGATGATTTTCGATTGGAATTGAGCCGCCTTCTCCGAGAACAGCTGCGCCGGCCGGATGTGGAAGCCGGCTGCGTTTTGAATCGTTACTTGTCGGGATGCCATACGTTTCGCCCTCCTTTGGCTTAAATCGTTTCGAGCAGCGCCTTCAGCTGCTCCGGGTTTTCGACGGCCATCAGCCGGCCGCGGAATTCCGAGTCGATCAGCTTGCGGGACAAGGCGATCAGAATCTGCAGGTGGCTGTTGCCTTCGGCCGCTTGCGGCACGGCGATCATAAAGACCGCATTCACCGGCTCGCCGTCAAGGGAATCCCAGTCGGCCGGGGCGCTTAGCTTGGCAAAAGCGAGGCCGGGTTCGGAAACCCCGGCGGATTTCCCGTGGGGAATCGCGACGCCGAAGCCGATGCCGGTGGACCCGGTGGCTTCGCGGGCGAGCACGGCCTTTTTGTATTCTTCTTTGTCCGTCACGGACCCGGCGGCGGCAAGACCGTCGATCATGCGCGTGATAATATCCGTTTTATCGGTTCCCTCCAGCGGGATAAAAATCGAAACTTCCTTCAGCAGAGCGTTGATGTCCATGTGCAAGCTCCCTCCTGGAAAATGATAAGACGGATGTCGGGGAAAACGGCCTCTCCGTTCTCCCCGACGCCCGTTCTGAGCCGTTTAGGCTTGGCGCTGCTCGACCGGCTTCTTGACGATGCTGAGCAGTAGAGCGGTAACCAGCGTGCCGATCAGAATCGCCAGGGCATACAGAAGAACATGACTGACCGCGTTCGGAATCAGAAGGACAAACACGCCGCCGTGCGGAGCGCGAAGCGTCGCATCGAACGCCATCGACAGAGCGCCGGTTACGGCCGATCCGACCGCGATGGACGGGATAACGCGGAGCGGGTCGCCGGCCGCGAACGGGATTGCGCCTTCGGTAATAAAAGCGAGCCCCAGCACCGACGCCGCTTTGCCGGCGTTTCGTTCCTCCGGCGTGAATTTGTGTTTGGCAAAAAGCGTTGCGAGCCACAAGCCGAGCGGAGGCGTCATGCCGGCGGCCATAACCGCAGCCATCGGGCCGTAAATGTCGCTTCCCAGAAGCCCGACCGCAAACGTATAGGCGGCTTTATTGAGCGGCCCGCCCATGTCGAAGGCCATCATCGCCCCGAGGACCAGCCCGAGCAGCACGGCGTTCGTCGTGCCCAGGCCGTTCAGCCAATCGGTCAAAGCCTGCATCAGCGCGCTGACCGGTTCGCCGATGACGTAGATCATCAAAAGGCCGGTAATGCCGGAGGCCAGGAGCGGGATGAGCAGAATCGGCTTCAAGCCCTCCAGGTTGCGGGGCAGCTTGATGTACTTTTTGAGCGCAAGCGCAACGTAACCGGCCAGGAAGCCGGAGATGATCCCGCCGATAAACCCGGCGCCCGTGCTGGAGGCCAGCATGCCGCCGATGAGTCCCGGGGCGAGGCCCGGTTTTTCGGCGATGGAAAAGGCGATAAAGCCGGAAAGAATCGGAACCATAAGAGCGAAGGCGGCCCCGCTGCCGATGTTCATCAGCGCCGCGGCCAGCGTTCCTTCTTCTTTAAACGCTTCGATGCCGAAGATAAAGGACAGGGCAATCAGGAGACCGCCCGCCACCACAAGCGGCAGCATATGCGAAACGCCGGTCATCAGGTGCTTGTACGGCCCCGAACGCGTTGCGCTGCGCGCGGCCTTCAAATCCGCCACCTGCTTGCCAAGATCCGCGGTTGGGGCGGCCGGCTCTTTATTCAGCGCTTCCTCCAGCAAGCCTGCCGGATTTTTGATCGCCTGGGCGACCGGAACGCGCACAACGGGCTTGCCGGCAAAGCGGCCTTCCTGCACGTCGGTGTCCGCCGCGACAATGATGGCGTGGGCCTCGGCGATTTCCTGTTCGGTCAGCTCGTTTTCGACGCCGACGGCGCCCCGGGTTTCCACCTTGATGTAGACCTCTTTTTCCTTTGCGGTTTTGAGCAGCGATTCGGCCGCCATATACGTGTGGGCAACCCCGGTGGGACATGCGGTCACGGCGAGTATTTTCTTCATGTGGATAGCCCCCTTAGAGTTAACTTCTTGCTGTGGTTTCATGAGCGATCGGGACTAATGGCAGCGACTCGGTGACTTCCCGGAACGTGCATACCTGCGTGCCTGGCTTCGAGGCCGTAACCGTCCCCGCCGCCGAGGTCCAGCGGGCGATCTCCTCCGCTTTCATTTCCTTCAGGAAGCCGTAGGCCATTGCGGCGACCATCGAATCTCCCGCGCCCACGGTGCTCCGCGGCGTGATCGGGAATGGCCGGGCGCTGATCGCCTCTTCCCTGCTTACCAAGAGCGAGCCGTCCGCCCCCATGGAAACCAGCACGTATTCGATGCCGCGGGCAATGAGACTCCGGGCGGTGCGGATAATGGCTTCCTTGTCCGCCAGCTTCTCGCCCGTCAGCCGTTCCAGCTCGTGAATGTTGGGCTTGATCGCAAACGGCCCGGCTTCGACGCCCTGCGCCAGCGCTTCGCCGTCCGCATCCAGTATCGGCAGCGCACCCTGTCGCTTTGCGCTTGCGATCAGCGTCCTGTAGTAATCGGACGGCGCGCCCGGGGGAAGGCTCCCTCCCAGCACCACGATCGAGGCGTTTGCCGCCGCTTTGCTGAATTCGCTTTCAAACCTGTCCAGGGTGTCCGCATCCACGCGGAAGCCGGGTTCATTCAGCTCCGTCGTTTCGTTGGTCGATTCGTCCACGATTTTCAGGTTCACGCGTGTCTCTCCCGCGCATTCCAGCAGAGCGGCCGCGATGCCGGCCTGTCGGAGCTTTTCACGGATGACCTCTCCCTGATGCCCGGCGGCGAGGCCGTGCGCCTGAACCTCCACTCCGAAATCCTGGAGCACTTTGGCTACATTAATGCCTTTGCCACCCGCATCCAGCCGCATATCTTGAACGCGGTTTAACCCGCCGTATTCGAATTTGTTCAGGGTAACGGTCTTGTCCACCGCCGGATTAAGCGTGACGGTAATCACCGGGGCTCCCGGTCTCATGACGCTCCACCTCCTAAGTCGGCCTGTTCCACTTCCACGCCGATTGCTTCCATTTCCGCCAAAGCTGCGGAGGAAAGCCGCGAGTCCGTGATCAGGGTTGTAATGTCCTCCAGCCCTCCGAACCGGGAGAAGGAAACATTGCCGTATTTGCTGTGGTCCGCCAGCAGGATAACCCGGCGGGCTGATTCAATCATTTTCTGTTTGGTCGCCGCTTCGACCAGGTTGGGCGTGGTCAGTCCCGATTCGGCCTCAAAGCCGTTGGTGGCGAGAAAAAGCTTCTCCACCCGGATCGCGCCGATGGCTTTCTCCGCGAGGGACCCCACCATAGCCAAGGTTTCGGAACGCAGCGTGCCGCCCGTCAGGACCAGCTCGATGTTCTTTTCGCCCGACAGCTCGTAGGCTGCCATGACCGAGTTGGTCGCTACCCGCAGCTTGCCTGGGTAGCCCTTCAAAAGCTTGGCCAGCTCGAAGGTGGTCGTCCCCGAGTCGAGAAAAAGCGTATCTCCCGGCTGGATCATGGCGTAAGCCGCGCGGGCGATGGCCTGCTTCTGCGCCTGGAACCGGTCTTCCTTCTCCAGGAAGGTCGGCTCCGCCTCCTCCTGCTGCCGGAGCGCCACCGCGCCGCCGTGCGTGCGCCGCAGCAGCTTTTGCTGCTCCAGCTCCCGCAAATCCCGCCGGACCGTCGATTCCGATACCTGAAACTGATGCGCCAGCTCCTGAACGGAAGCGCGTCCCTGCCGCGTGACGTAGTCGGCGGTCGCCTGCTTGCGTTCCTCTTCAAATAGCATGGAATGAATCCCCCCTGTCTATGCCTCCATTTTATCATGCTCATTTATGATTAAATATGACGGCAAGCACTTGTATTGGAACCCCTCTTGCTCATTCATGATTATAATTGCTCGTTTTAATATTGTAAAGCGCTTTCTTTTATTTTATTGCTTACAATCAGTCATATTTGAGCATAAATGCGCTTAAAGGGATTTTGGATGGGATCGAGGAAGATACAAAAAAAGATCCCCCTGCACCGCAACAGGCTGGGGGGATCTTGGCTAATCAACAACCGATATCTTCCACTGACCATCAATAAACTTAAAGTTATAAATCATTGCAACAGCATAGTCATTGCCCTTTCTCCATTCACCAACCGATAGGTCAGGCTCCTTGCTATCCAAATTACCGAAGTTCATTACTTCTACTTTAAGAATTTCGGAAATGGGAACAGTACGATTTGTATCGACAAACAATGCTTTATAAGCCTCTTCATTTTTTTCATTTATAGCTTTTGTTAATTTATTGATCACTTGCACTAACTCTAATTCTCTTCCTTTGTAGTTTGATTCATCAACATAGGGAGTGTTAGCGGTGAATTCTGGTTGCTCGGGCAACACGGTGAAAATGGGACTTATGGATGGAATATAGTCTGGATCATTCGATTGAGCAACTTCTCCTAATGAAGTTTGTTCTGTCGATGCAGCCTCTTTTGAGCAACCAGCTAATAAAAGGCCAACTGTAAGAAGAACAATCATACGCTTCCTCATTTTTTTTCTCCCTCTTTAGTTTTCAATACATTTATAAAGACAGTTTAAACCGGAAAAAGTTCTATTCGATCTTTTTTCTCTTCCAATATCCTGCTCCAGTTTTATCCTCATGTGGATATTCCTGTATACAAAAAAGCCCTCACAGCCTAAACACTTTTAAAGTGTTCAGTCTAGGGGGCCAGTTTGGGACCGGGGTTTTTATTAAGTTATGCCAGCCGTGCCCATTGTTCAACCCGGGCTTTTGTTCCCCGCATTTCCCGTTAACGCATTCTCGAACATGTCGATGATCAGAAGGAAGCGCTCGGCTTCCCGGAATACATGGTCGGCCAACAGCGGGTGGATGATGCTTTTGATCCGGCAAGCTTCGATTAATTCGCGGGCCGTCTTTTTAAAATCGCGCAGGGCCACTACCGAAACCCGGTTCTGGTCCAAAAACTGGTCGAGCAGGGGAACGGTTTGCGACTGCGGGCGCATCGAGTCCAAATCCTGGGCTTGAAACAACAGCTGATCAAAATCATTGCTGAATTGCCGCGCCTGATCCACGAGCTTCCGCTCCGACGGGTCCAGAAGATGCCCGATAAACTTGGCGTGATCCGCCATGATGCGAAGGAAGAAGACGTTTTCGTTAATGATCGCGTCCGGCAGCGGATCGAGCCTTCCGGCGTTCAGCTCCTCCAGCCGGTTGCGGAAGTAAAACGCCTCCCGGCTCACGTGATCCACCAGCAAAGGAAAGTTGTTCTGTCCCGGAAGCCGGCAGTGCAGAATCAGGCCGAGCACTTTCCGCTTGAAGGCCCAGATGTGCGTCACCGCCCCGTGCACCTCGGCGTTAAACCGCTGGATGGTTTGCGGGTCCTCCCCCGCGTTGAACGCGTTCGCCCGGTTTTCGATTGCTTCAAAAAGGGCGTAAAACTGATTGGCCTCCTGAATTAATTGGGTATCCTCGCACCGAAAGCCAAGCCGCAGAAAAAGCGAATGCTCCTTCATGATCCGGGACCAAAACCGGATTTCATCCAAAGAACGGGCAACAAAGGCCGTAGACAAGAGACTTCCCTCCCCAATCGGTCATCTATGCTATACCTATGGCGGCGATGCCCTTTTATGCTTTCAGCCCTTAACTTTTCGAGGAAGTCGGCGGCCCCTTAAATCTCGGGGGCAGCGATCTCGTCTTCGGCCTTTCGCTGTGGCTGGTCCGCAGCCTGGATGACTTGTCGGATAACTGAAAATAAGAAAGTCAAACACCCCCGGCTCCTTTGGCACCGGGGGTTTTACAGTCAGGAGCGCGGCCCATTTTGCGCCGGGTCAGGTCTGCTCCGAGGTCAAGTAAGTCTTCACGGAAGGCGGGCGGTAGCCGGCAAATTGCCGCAGGATGCCCGCCGGGTCCGAGTCCGCCAGCACCATGGCGCGATACTTCTCCTGCATGAACCGCTCCTCCGTCATGCGGGCGAACATGCCGAGCAGCGGATCATAATAGCCGTTCACGTTCAAGAGCCCGCACGGCTTCTCGTGCAGCCCCAATTGGGCCCACGTGAAGATTTCGAAATACTCCTCCATCGTACCCGGTCCGCCTGGCAGTGCGATAAAGCCATCCGCCAGCTCGGCCATCTTCTGCTTTCGTTCGTGCATGGACTCGACCACGATCAGCTCGGTGAGCCGCTTGTGCGCAATCTCCCGGACTTGCAGGAAATGGGGCAGTACACCGATGACCGTCCCGCCCTTCTCCAGAACAGCGTCCGCCACCGCGCCCATCAACCCAACGCTCGCCCCTCCATAAACAAGCGTCAGGCCCTTTTCGGCGAGCGCGTGGCCCATCGCCCTTGCGCTTTCCCTGTAAATCGGCTTCGCTCCGTCGCCGGAACCGCAAAACACCGCAACCTTCTTCATCTCGTCAAACTCCTTTAGGTTGATAACGCTCCGTCAGCTTGCTCCGATGGGCCCGAAAAATATCTTCCAACGGAATCCCGTAGTGATTCGCGATCACGATAAGATTGCCAAGGACGTCTCCCAATTCTTCTTTTAAATGCTCTTTGCGGACCTCCTCCGTTTCCGGAAGCTCATCCGGACGGTCACGGCCAATTTCCAAAGCGCGAATGGCCCGTGCTACCTCTCCTGTCTCTTCTGCCAAGAAGCCGATGCGAATAAACACGTTCAACTCCGACCAGCCCCTGGCCCGGTAATACTCTCCTACCCATTGCTGAAACTCGTTGATGTCCAACCGATCCCCTCCAAAGCCCCTGCCCCGGGAACATAAGTTCGCCAACCAGTTTACCACATTTTCGGCGGGATTCCTTTTCTTTTTGATGGAGCACGAACGAGGCCGGGCGCACCTATGGTAAAATGCATTTAATACATAGAAACGGGGTGGAGTAAATGGATGGTTCCACCGTTTTGGCCTTTCTGGGCACGGCTGTCCTGCTGACGCTGATGCCGGGGCCCGACAACCTCTTTGTGCTGGCCCAAAGCATCGCACAGGGCAAAAGCGCCGGCTTCGCGACCACGCTCGGCCTCTGCACCGGGCTTCTGGTGCATATTTCAGCGGCCACACTGGGCGTCTCGGCGCTGATTTATCAGTCCGCAGCGGCCTTTACCATCGTCAAATATGCCGGAGCGGCCTACTTGCTGTACCTTGCCTACAAGTCCTTTCGGGACAAAGACGCCGACCTGACAGCGGCCAGCAGCGGCGCGAAACCGCTGAACCGGGCCTCCCTGTACCGGAAAGGCATCCTGATGAACCTGCTGAATCCCAAGGTTTCCTTGTTCTTCCTCGCGCTGCTGCCGCCGTTCGTCAACCAGGCGGCCGGTCACGCGCCGCTGCAAATGCTGCTGCTCGGGCTTGTGTTTTTGGTCCAGGCGCTTGTCATTTTCTTTGCCATCAGCATCTTTTCCGCCAAGGTCCGGACGCTTCTGTTAAAGAACCCTCGGCTCTCGCGGCGGATCAATCTGGTGCAGGGCAGCCTGCTCGGCTTCATCGGGCTGAAGGTTGCGCTTGACGGGAAATAACGCAGCCGGACAAGAAAAGGACGAGTTCCCCGCAGTAGCGGAGAGATCGTCCTTTTTTTGTTCGAGAAAGTCGCAATGCGCGTCGAAGCCAGCCTGGCGTTGACGCGCATGCGCGAAGACGGTCCCACTGGCCGTTTATTCTTCGCCGGTTGTTTGGGTCAGGCGTTCGCTTGCCCCTCCTCTTCAGCAGGCCAGCCTCCCCAGAGGTGGATGAGGTGCCCGTCGGGGTCCTGCAGCGTGAAGCTGTAGCCGCCTTCTTTTTTGTACCGTATGTTGCTTGGCTCCAGTCCTTTTCCTTTGATTTCCTCGTAAACCTCGTGAAGGCGGTCCACTTCGAAGGAAACGATGGGCTGGACGTGTCCCTGGCTGTCCGTAAAGGCCAGCGGAGAAACCTCGGGGGCGAGAATGAGCCCCAGCCCGACTCCGTTCACATCCAGCCAGGCATCGGGATCGCCCGGTTGAAATTCGAACGTTAACGAGAGGCCCAGCACGTCCTGGTACCATCTGAGCGACGACTCCACATCACGGACGGGCAGCTGGACTACGGCATAATTTTTAACGGAAACCGCCATCGCCTGCATTCCTCCTCCTGCAAAAGTCACTTATGTAGCCGAAAAACCAAGGAATTTCTTTTTCTGTTTCTTAATTAAGAGTTTATCAAATGAGCATCCTGCGGAAAAGTGAATCCGGTGCGTGGACGATCAGCGGCTGGAGAATTTCCATTTAACCGCATCCGTCACGTCTGCCGCTGGAATCACTATCAGTAGTGCCGGAGCAACAGTAATTTGATGTGGGAGAAGAGCGGAAGGGGTGGCAGTGTGGAAGAGTGGCTACAGCGGAAGCGCCGGCAGTGTGGAAGAGTGGCTACAGCGGAAGCGCCGGCAGGGTGGGCAACAGTAGCAGGGGTGGCTAACGGTTGCCACAGCGCTTATTCGCCCAAAAAACCCCTGTTTCCATTTCTAACGGTTGTGGAAGCGCTTATTTGCCCCGAAAAGACCAAAACGCCCCCTCTCCGAGCCAAATAAGCGCCGTGGCAACCGTTAGATTTTGAAAAGCTTCATTTTAAGCCAAATAAGCTCGCTGGCAACCGTTAGAATTTGTCCGGCCCCTTCCGGCGCCCCATGACCAAAACTCCCGGCGCGTGATGGACATTGGACCACGGCATAGCCAAAAAATCCACCTGAAATAACGCAACTTTATTTCATTTTCTGTAGTGCCCGCCAGAGCATGAGTGGCTAACGTTGCCACAGAGCTTATTTGGGGGAAAACGGTCTGAATCCAAGTAAAAATCCGTTAATAAGCGCTGTGGCAACCGTTACAATTTGAATTGTCTCTTTTTGGGGCAAATAGCCTCTGTGGCAACCGTTAGCGCAATTGCCTGCCGGGCACATGCGGCGATTCGGATAGTTACTCCACTTTTAACCGTTTAAGGAGGGGATGTTTTTTTATTGTTCGGATCGATCACTATGTTCAAACCGCTTCCGTTTACCTCCAAAGCTTCACGATGCAGCAGATAATTTTCGTTGAGAACCGAAACGGAATAACGCCCTGCCGCAAAATCCGGCGGCAGCTGAAACAAGCCTTTTTCGTCCGTCCGAAAGGTATTATCCACGATTTTTACCGTAAGATAAGGTCCCGGGCTAATCATACGAAACGAATGGTCCCGCATTTCCGATCCGATCCGCCACCTTGAAAAAACAGATTTCTCCCCGGGTTTTGTTGCCTCGTCACAGGGTATACATAGCTATGCGCTCCCTTTCTCACGCGCCGGTCCAAGAAGGCTTGGACTTCCCGGCCGTGGTTGGTCACCCGCCTTTTTCCGGTGACACGGACCTATCGCAGGACTTGGCCCCTTGCTGCGTTGGCCCTCCGGCTCCAGCGGCGCAAAAGCGGGCGGGAATAATGCGAAGGCAATAGAGAACCCTAACCAAAACGCAGGTTTATTTGCCGCCTGCCGGCATTCATTTCGGAGAAACGCGCGAAAAGCGCTGGGAACCAAGGAGGTCTTATGAACAATCCATCCACAGCAGCAAAAACCGGCTGGAATTTCGACAACAGCTACTCCCGGCTGCCGGACGTGTTATTCTCCCGGCAAAACCCGGTGCCGGTGGCCGCGCCCAAAATCGTCGTTTTTAACGAGCCGCTTGCCCAGTCCCTCGGCGTGGATACGCCGGGCAGCTTCAGCGGGGACGACGCGGACGTATACGCCGGCAACCGGGCTCCCGCAGGCGCCGACCCGCTCGCCCAAGCCTATGCCGGCCATCAGTTCGGCTATTTTACCATGCTTGGCGACGGCCGTGCGGTACTGCTCGGGGAGCAGATCACGCCCTCCGGCGAACGGTTCGACATTCAGCTGAAGGGCTCCGGCCGCACGCCTTACTCCCGGGGCGGAGACGGCCGGGCGGCGCTTGGCCCGATGCTGCGCGAGTACATCATCAGCGAAGCGATGCACGGGCTCGGCATCCCGACGACCCGAAGCCTGGCCGTGGCCGTGACGGGCGAGACGATCCGGCGCGAAACGCTGCTGCCCGGGGCCGTTCTGACGCGCGTTGCAGCCAGCCATCTGCGTGTCGGAACGTTTCAGTACGCCGCCTCGACGCGCGAGCTGGATAACCTGCGAACGCTGGCCGATTATACGCTGCGCCGTCACTTCCCGGAGGCGGCGGAAGCCGGCGAAAAAGAGCGCTACCTGCTTTTGCTGCGGGAAGTGGCGGCCCGCCAGGCTTCGCTGATTGCGAAGTGGATGCTCGTCGGCTTTGTGCACGGAGTGATGAACACCGACAACATGGCCCTGAGCGGCGAAACGATCGACTACGGCCCCTGCGCGTTTCTGGACACGTACAGCATGGCGACTGTGTTCAGCTCCATCGACCGCGAAGGCCGTTACGCGTATGGCAATCAGCCGACGATCGGCGGCTGGAACCTGGCCCGGTTTGCCGAAGCCTTGCTGCCGCTTTTGCACGATGACGAAGATGAAGCGGTCCGCTTGGCCGAGGACGAGATCGCCGCTTATTCGGAGCGCTATGAGCAGCATTGGCGGGACGGGATGAGAGGCAAGCTGGGCCTGTTTCGGGAGGAAGCCGGAGATGAAGCCCTGTTCAAGGATTTGCTGAAGCTGATGGAAACGCATAAAGCCGACTACACCAACACCTTCCGGGCTTTAACGCTTGGGGAAACGGAAGAAGGCGGCGCTCTTTTCCGGGCGCCGGAGTTTGCCGAATGGCGGAAGCGCTGGGAAGCGCGCCGCGCCGTCCAGCCCGAGCCGGAGGCGGAGTCCCGCGAGCGGATGCGCCGCAGCAATCCGTCGGTCATCCCGCGCAACCAGCGGGTGGAGGAAGCCCTTGAAGCGGCCGAGAAGGGCGGCGACTACAGCGTTATGGAGCGGCTACTGAACGCGCTCAAGGACCCGTATGCGTATGCGCCCGAGCAGAAGGAATACTGCGCGGTGGCGGCGGCGGACCGGCCGTACCGGACCTTTTGCGGGACCTGACCGTATGACGGGGACGACGGGATCGCAAAAAAGAACGGGAGACCCCGCGCGGGTCTCCCGTTTTTGGCTTCCCGTTCAGGAAGCCGTGATCGTCCGAAGCAGCATGCGCACCACGGATTCGGCGATTCCATCCGCCGCGCTTGGGCGGTCGTCCACCGGAATGCCGGACGCGCTCATCCGCTGCAGAACGCCCATCATCGTATGAAAGATCAGATAGCCCGTTTCCGCCGGGTCCAGATCCGACCGAAGCGAGCCGTCGCGGATTCCCTGCCGCAGAAGCGGCTGCAAAAAGCCCCGCTGCCGGTCGTCCCGGACAAACCGCTCGTACCGCTGCCGCAGCTCCTCGTTGACGCCGTAGGCTTCATACGTCAAGTCGAATAACGTGATGAACTTCAGCTCGGGGCCCCGCGACCGGGCGTACTCCACCCATCCCCGGAGCACCGCCTCCATTTTCCCCCGGCCGCTCTCCTCCCGGTCCGCCTGCTCCAGAATAAACCGCGTCATCCCCTGCAAAATATCCATCTGCACCTCGAACACCAGCTCATCCATGGAGGCGAAATGCTTGTAAAACGTGACCCGGCTGATTCCCGCCAGTCCGCACACCTCTTTGACGTTTACGGACGGAAAATGGCGCTCCAAAAAAAGCGTTTTGCCCGCCGCGGTGATCTCGTCCCGGTTTTTGTGCCTGACCTGCTGATGCCAGGTTTCATTCATGCGTCATCATCCGTTTCTCCTGCGTTTTGGCCGGCTTTCGCGTCAGCCCGATCGTGCCGAGCAATATAAAAGCACCCACAATATAGGGCAAATGAATGTGCTTGTCAAACAGCGTTCCGGCCAGAATCGGGCCAAAGATGTTGCCCATGCTGCCGTACGTGTTATTAAGCCCCGACACAAAGCCCTGCGCGTCGCCCGCCTCGTTTGCCAGCAAGGTGTTCACCGTCGGCCGGAGAAAGGAATTGAACGCGAAGAACAGCGCGGAGACCGCGAGCAGGTAGCCGAAATTCACCGGGATCAGCATCAGAAAAAGAGCGGCCGCCGTCAGCACCAGGGACAGCCGAATCAGCCGGTATTCGCCCAGCCAGCGGATGGCCCGCTCGATCAGCCAGACCTGGATCACGATGCCGATGACCGCCCCGAGCGTAATGAGCACGGCGATTTGCCGGGACGTGAAGCCATACTTTTGCTCTACAAAAAGGGAATACACCGTCTCGTAATTTACGAGGCCGAAGGTCATCACCAGAATCAGCACCAGGTAGCGAAAATACGAAGCGCGGAAGGACTGCGCCAGCTGCCCCAGCAGCGATTCGCGCGGGGCTGTTCCCCCGCCCTCTCCGCCCGGCCGGGTGCGCCTGCCGGGGACACGCGTTTCCGGAAGAAGCAGCGTGAAAACGGTCGCCAGCAAGCCCAGACCCGCTGCATACAGATACGGCAGCCGGATGCCGTACTGCGCGATAATCCCGCCGATGCCGGGGCCGAGCACCATCCCGAGGTTCATCGAAGCGCTCAGATAGCCCATTCCCTTGGCTCTTGTCTCCCGCGTCGTGACATCCGCTACATAGGCGAGGACGGAGGGCACCATGATGCCGAGTCCGATTCCGCCGATAAAGCGCGCCCCATAGAGCAAGGGCAGATGATGGGATACGGCAAAAAGGTAGTCCGAAATGACGGTGAAAAACAACCCGGCCAGAATCATTTTTTTGCGGCCGTATTGGTCCGAGAGGCGCCCTCCGATGGGCGAAAACAAGAATTGGGCGGCCCCGAAGGCAGCCACCAGGTAACCGGCGGCCGTGCCCGCCGCGTCAAACTGCCGCAGGTAATCCGGCAGTATCGGAATGACCATTCCTTGCCCGAGCAGGGCGATAAACAAATTGAGCATCAAAATCCACAACGATGCGGGCGGTTTCGAAGAACGCGGATTCATGGCAGCCTCCAGCTATTTACGATTGGTAAATGATTTACATGACGTAAACCATTGTAGCCTGCCGTTCTTCTTTTGTAAATCCGCAATGTCTTTTGCCCGGGGGCGAGCCTGCCGACCGGTTGACGGACGGGATCGTTATTCCTCTGCCGATAGAAAAAGGCGCCCGTTATCCGTCAATGGATAGCGGACGCCTTTCCTCATTCCGTGCGCGGCGGCTCAGCTCCGCCCCAAAAGCTCCTTCAAATACCCCGCCAGCTCGGCAGCGGCTTTCTCGTGCGCCGCGAGGCCGGGATGAAAGCGGGAGCCGACCGTGTCCTCGGTCATGTTCGGCAGCTGGAACACCGTTACCTTCCGGTCGCCCGACTTGCTCCGGTATGCATCCGCCGCCCGGTGGATCGCCGGCATCATCGGAATGCCCAGCATGCCGTACGCCCAGACAATTTGCGCGTCCGGGTTGCAGCGGCGCAGCTTCTCCAGAAATTGAACGGCCGCCGTCTCGAACGCCAGCAGGTCTTCTTCATGGAAGGTACCGTCTTCGTTCAGCCGCTGCTTGTACGTTTTCCCCGTCGTTTCATCCGTCCAGGCCGGGTTGTAGAACGCTCCCCCGTCATTCGTGCCCAGGTTTACCACCACGGCATCCGGCTGCCACCCGGAAAAATCGTTTGGCTCCAGCGCGCCCAGTTCCTCGTTCCTGACGCCGGTCAGCAAGCCGCATACCTTTTCGTAATACTGCGGGAGGCTGGCGTTCGGGTTGTTGTCCCAGCTCGTCAGCACGCCCCAGCCGCTTTGGGAAAGGACGCGGTGCTCCGCGTTCAGGGCCTGCGCCGTGATCGCGGTATAGTTGTTCAGGGCGCTGAACCACATCGGAATCCAATCTTCCTCCCCCTTGGCCCCGATGGCTCCTTCCCCCGACGTAATGCTGTCTCCGATAAATTCAATTTTATAAGGCTTGTCTTCCACCGGATGAAGCTCTCCGTCATATTTCACCGCATGGATCACCAGCAAGCATGCGGGGTCAGCGCTCATCGCCTGCACGTCGCGCGTGATGCGGACGTTCTTTACGGTGGCCGCGTTCATGCCCCGAAAAACACAAACCCAATGCCGGCCGGCCGTAATCATCTGCCGTGCGACCGGCGCTTCGTTCACCGCGATGCTGATCCACGGCTCGTACACCGTATAATCCGCCTCTACTTCAACCCAAAGCTCGGTGCCGCTCGCATTCAGCTCGATCCCGCTGCCCGTCCAGAACAACGGCAAAGGAGACCGCCCTCCCGCCGTCCGTCCGTGGATTTTGACCGCCGGGCATTCCGCGATTGGATGTACGGCCAGCTTTTCGTTATGGTTCTGCATGCTGTCTTCCTCCTATAAGGTTCTGCAACGAATTATACTATAAAAGGGCGTCATTCTGCGGAGAAAAGGGCGTCATTCTGCGGAGGCTATATTCCATACTTTTTTCTGAAGCGAGCCAAAAACAATACTCATTTCGTGATTGGAATTTCTTTTTTGTTTCCAGTATAATGAATTTGTACGGAGATTCACAAAGGCTGGCAGGCCCCTTGCTCCGGACATCGGGCTTGCGCGGAAAAGCTTTTTGGGAAGGCCGTTTCATATCTGATCTACATATAGGGCAGACTAAAGCAGGAAAATGAAGATTTGATGAACTTCCTTGACTTCGTGTAATTTATAATTATTATTAAATTGTATTCAGTTAATTTAATTACCCAAACCCAAGGAGGAAGATACAATATGTCTCTTATCGGCAAAGAAGTGCTCCCGTTCAAAGCATCCGCATACCACAACGGCAAGTTCATTGATGTAACCGAAGCCGACTTCAAAGGAAAATGGAGCGTAGTCTGCTTCTACCCGGCCGACTTCACCTTTGTCTGCCCGACCGAGCTGGAAGACCTGCAAAACGAATACGCAACCCTGAAATCCTTGGGCGTGGAAGTTTACTCCGTTTCCACCGACACCCACTTTACACATAAAGCATGGCACGATCATTCGCCTGCCATCGGCAAAATCGAGTACATCATGATCGGCGATCCGTCCCATGTGATCTCCCGCAACTTCGACGTTCTGATCGAAGAAGACGGCGTAGCCGACCGCGGCACGTTCATCATTGATCCGGACGGCGTTGTTCAGGCGATCGAAATCACCGCCGGCGGCATCGGCCGCGACGCAAGCCAGCTGGTTAACAAAATCAAAGCAGCCCAATACGTGCGCAACAACCCGGGCGAAGTATGCCCGGCCAAATGGCAAGAAGGCGGCGAGACCCTCAAGCCGAGTCTTGACCTCGTAGGAAAGATCTAATAAGGAGTTTTCTTATGGCACTTGAAGCGGATATCAAAGCACAGTTAGCCCAATACCTTCAGTTGATGGAAGGCGATGTGCACCTCAAAGTGAGCGCGGGCTCCGACTCCGTCTCGCAAGACATGCTGGCGCTGGTGGATGAAATCGCCGGCATGTCGCCCCGTATCTCGGTCGAGAAAGCTCAGCTCGAACGGACGCCAAGCTTCAGCGTAAACCGTCCGGGCGAGGACACCGGCGTTGTTTTTGCCGGCATCCCGCTCGGCCACGAATTTACTTCGCTCGTGCTGGCGCTCCTGCAAACGAGCGGCCGGGCTCCGAAGGTGGAGCAAAGCGTTATCGACCAGATCAAGGCGATCAAAGGCGAGTATCATTTTGAAACGTACATCAGCCTGACCTGTCACAACTGCCCCGATGTGGTGCAGGCCCTGAACCTGATGAGCATCCTCAATCCGGGGATCACCCATACGATGATCGACGGAGCCGCCTTCAAGAGCGAAGTCGAAAGCAAGAACATCATGGCCGTTCCGACGGTCTTCCTGGGCGGAGAGTTTTTCCACAGCGGCCGCACGTCGCTGGAGGAAATCCTCGCGAAGCTCGGCAGCACCGCGGACGCTTCCGAATTCGCCGACAAGGAGCCGTTTGACGTGCTTGTCGTCGGCGGCGGACCCGCCGGCTCCAGCGCCGCGATCTATGCGGCCCGCAAAGGCATCCGCACGGGCATCGTGGCCGAGCGTTTCGGCGGCCAGGTTCTGGATACCCTCGGCATCGAGAACTTCATCGGTACGAAATACACCGAAGGCCCCAAGCTGGCCGCGAGCCTGGAAGAGCACGTCAAAGAGTATGACGTGGATATCATGAAGGCGCAGCGGGTCAAAAGAGTGGAGAAAAAAGACCTCGTCGAGGTCGAGCTGGAAAACGGCGCCGTTCTGAAGAGCAAAGCCGTGATCCTCTCCACCGGCGCGCGCTGGCGCAACACCGGCGCTCCCGGCGAGCTGGAATTCAAGAACAAAGGCGTGGCCTATTGCCCGCACTGCGACGGTCCGCTGTTCGCAGGCAAGCATGTGGCCGTTATCGGCGGCGGCAACTCCGGCATCGAAGCCGCGATCGACCTGGCCGGTATCGTCAAACATGTCACCGTGCTGGAATTCATGCCCGAGCTCAAAGCCGACTCCGTTCTGCAGCAGCGGTTGTACAGCCTGCCGAACGTCACGGTCCTGAAAAATGTGCAAACGAAAGAGATCACCGGCACCGACAAGGTAAACGGGATCACTTACGTGGAACGCGATACGGGAGTCGAGCAGCACATCGAGCTGCAAGGCGTGTTTGTCCAAATCGGTTTGGTGCCCAACACCGAATGGCTTGGCGATACGCTGGAGAAGACCCGCTTCGGCGAAATTGTCGTCGACCGCCACGGCGCGACAAGCATGCCCGGCGTCTTCGCCGCAGGCGACTGCACGAACAGCGCGTACAAGCAAATCATCATTTCGATGGGCTCCGGCGCGACCGCCGCGCTTGGCGCCTTCGATTACCTGATCCGCAATTAACCATCAGGGCTCCGCTCTGCCGCCCCGGCAGGCCGGCTCCCTGCAAAACAGCCTCCCTCCGCTCACAGCGAGCGCGGGAGGCTGTTTTTTTGCACCGGGTTTGAGCTCGCCTTTTGTGCCTGGTTTTGTACCCCGTTTTAGGCACGGGTTTTGTGCCCGGTCTTTGGCACCGTTTTAGGCACGGGTATTGTGCCGCCTCGGGTATTGTGTATTGTGCACCGGGTTTTGCGCACTGTTTTTTTGCCTGGGTTTTGTGCCCGCGTTTTGTGCCCGCGTTTTGCGCACCGGGTTTTGCCTGGGTTTTGTGCCCGTTTTTTTGCACACCGGCTTTTGCCTGGGTTTTGTGCCCGCGTTTTGCACACCGGGTTTTGCCTGGGTTTTATGCCCATGTTTTGCACACCGGCTTTTGCCCGGGTTTTGTGCCCGGGTTTTGTGCCCGCGTTTTGCACCCGTTTTGTTACCGGGAAGTAAAGGAACCTGTCGAAAAAAACAGCTCGCAAACAACCTACCCACTTTCGCCGCTTTCCCGTTCGATTCGCAAAACATCCAGCATCCGGTGCTAATACAGTTGAATAATGCAGACGGCTTCAAAGCGGCAGAACGACACCTTTACCAGCCGCCGCGACGATTAATCGCCGAACCAAGGGGAGTCGGAAATTCTAACGGTTGCCAGTGAGCTTATTTGCCCAAAAATGAGGGTTTCGGAAATCTAACGGTTGCCAGCGAGCTTATTTATGCTTTTTCACCTTATTCCGTCCCGTTTTCCCCCAAATAAGCCCTGTGGCAACCGTTAGAATTTCAAAAGGGCTTTTTTGGCCCCAATAAGCGCTGTGGCAACCGTTAAAATCGGAAGGGAGCCCTGGCACATCTGCCTAGCCCGCAGGACCCGTTCATGCGAACCGCGTGCTTGCCTACGCGCCTGGGTGCTGCCGGGGCCTGCGAACCGCGTGCCGCCTTGCCCACGTGCAGCAAAGTGCTTGCCTACGCGCCTGGGTGCTGCCGGGGCCTGCGTACCGCCTGCCTGCCAGCCTGCAACGTCCGCGAGTCACGTGCCTGCCTTGCCTGCGTGCAGCAAGCCGCTTGCCTGCGAACCTGCACGTCTGAGAGCTGCGTGCCTGCCGTCCCTGTAAGCCCGCAGGCCCCGTTCATGCGAACCGCGTGCCTACCCGCTTGCCAGCCTATCCATCTGTCCGCCTGTGTGCCGCGTGCCTGCGAGTCCGCGAGCCGAAGACGAGGCGCAGCAGAAGCTTTTCCGCTACATTGAGTTACACGTGCGGTCTTTTGCCTATGGCGTACAAGAACATCCAAAGCCGGCTTTCCCGGCAACCTGAAACCGCAGGCCAGTTGATGCCTGGGCTGCCGCCTGTGCGTTCACAAAATGCAAGGTTAAAACGCCCCTCCTTGAGGTAATAGGTAGGATGGAGCCTTTCCTGGGGACGAGTACATAGAAACAAAACCAGGCCCTCCCACTTTTCAAACCAAGGAGGAAGAAACAAATGGCGGACAAGCACGAAGCGCCGAGGGAAAAAGCGCTGGACAGCAGCATTGCCCTTCTCGCCGACGGGTATGCCTTTATACAAAAACGGTGCCGGGAGCATGAATCGGAGATGTTCCGCACCCGGCTGCTTGGCAAGCCGGCCATCTGCATCAGCGGCAAGGAGGCCGCCGAGCTGTTTTACGACAACGAGAAGTTTCAGCGCGGAGGGGCGATCCCAAAGCGAATCCAGAAATCGCTGTTTGGCGAAAATGCGGTGCAGACGCTGGATGGAATAGCGCATCACCATCGAAAAGCGGCGTTCCTGTCTCTGATGACGCCGCCCCGGTTAAAGGTTCTGCGCGACCTTACCCAAGAAGAGTGGCGCCGTGCGGCCCGCAGCTGGCCGGAAGACGGCGATATCGTCCTGTTCGAAGAAGCGCAGGAGATTTTCTGCCGGGCGGCCTGCCGCTGGTCGGGCATTCCGCTCCGGGAAGAGGAAGCCCGGCAGCGGGCGGAAGATTTCGGCGCGATGGTCGAGGCGTTTGGAGCGGTGGGTCCCCGGCATCGGGAAGGCCGCAAAGCTCGCAAACGCCAGGAAGATTGGGCCGAAGGCCTGATCCGCGATATCCGCTCGGGGAAGCTTCAGGCGGAAAAAAATACAGCGGCCCACGTGATGGCCTGGCACCGCGATCTAGAGGGGGAACCGCTCGACGCACGGATGGCGGCGATCGAGCTGATCAATGTGGTCCGGCCGATCGTTGCGATTGCCCGGTATGTCGTCTTTTCGGCCATGGCGCTGCATGATCACCCGCAGTACCGCGCCAGGCTGGAGAACGAGAACGATGAAAAGTTTGCCCAGTGGTTCGTTCAGGAGGTACGCCGGTTTTATCCGTTCACGCCTTTCCTGGGCGCCTCGGTGCGCAAGGATTTCGAATGGAAAGGACAGCTGTTCGAGGAAGGCACCATGGTGCTGCTGGATGTGTACGGTACCACGCACAGTCCCGCTCTCTGGGACGATCCGGAGGAGTTTCGCCCCGAACGGTTTCGGACTTGGAGCGGAAGCCCGTTTGATTTGATCCCGCAAGGGGGCGGCGATCATGCCACGGGCCACCGCTGCGCCGGAGAATGGCTGACGATCGACTTGATGAGGGTGTCTCTGCATACGCTCACGAAGGAACTGGTCTACGAGGTACCGGAACAGGACCTCGACTTGAGCTTATCCAAGATGCCGGCCGGGCCGCCAAGCGGCTTTATGATGCGCAGCGTTCGGCTGAAGCAGGGAGAAGCGGCCCTCGGCTGATGCCCGCGGGAACAGGCCGCCCGGCGCAAAAAAACAGGCTGAACCGGGAACGCCGGCCGGGCCCCCAAGCTGAACCGGAGGCAACGACCGTGCCACCATGTTTTTAAACAAGCAAACCCGCCGGGCCGGACAAGGCATCGCACCTTGTCCGGGCCGGTTTTTTGTCCCCTCCGGGACAGCTCCGCATAGCCGTTAAACAGGCCCTTTTCCTGCAAGCCGCAAAGGTCAGCGAAGCTTATCCAAAAGCTGCTCGTATTGCTTGTTCTATTCCGCCCATTCCGCTTTGCGCGAGCCCTCCGGCTGTCCGTCCAGCAGGAATTCGATGACCCGCAAGCATACATGCCAGCCCGCCGGGTCTTTGGGCGTGTGTCCGGTGATTTGCGTGATGGTCTCGATCTGCAGGAGCCGGCAGCCCCCGGCCTGCGGGTACAGCTCAACGGCCCTAGAAGCCGAGGGCGCTTCAAAAGGCCATCCCGCCCGGGAGGGCCTTTGCAATCGCGCCCAGGAGGGCCTTTTGGCAATCGCGCCCGGGAGGGCCTTTTGGCAATTGCGCCCGGGAAGGCCTTTTGGCAATTGCGCCCGGGAAGGCCTTTGGCAATTGCGGGCGGATCGCTGCCGGTCTTTTTTGCGAGTTTCTTATTCATTCTCTGGAGCAGGCTGGCGGAGGATTTTTTTTACAACCGGTCGAGGGTTTTGTATCATGGAGGTTGGCAATGGACGCTGCGGGACAGCCTTTTGCCGGGGATCGTCACATCTCCATACAAGCTACTATCAGGAACAGGGGTTGACCAAAAACATGATCCGGCATTCGGGGCTATTGACAGGGGAGCGCGTCTATCTGCGCCCGCTTAACGCGGAAGACGCGGAGCAATATTATCATATGTTCTACGATGCGGAAACCCGCTGGCTGACGGGAACGCAAAGGCATCTGACCAAAGAGCAGATCAGCCGGTACATCGAACGCAAAGCCGGGGACGACAGCGCGGTGCTGCTGCTGATCGCCCTGACGGAAAATGACGAGGTCATCGGCGACATCGCCATTCAGGACATGGACCGCAACAACCGCACGGCCAATTTGCGGATTGCCATCACCGAAGAGACTCATCAGGGAAAAGGCTACGGCCGGGAAGCGCTGCTCTTGATGCTGGACTACGGCTTCGGGATTTTGAACCTGCACCGCGTTGAGCTGGAGGTTTATTCCTACAACGAACGCGCGGCGCATGTGTATGAAGCCGTCGGCTTTGTCCGGGAAGGCGTGCGGCGCGAGACGCTGTTCTATAACCATACGTACCACGATGTTATCCTGATGAGCATGCTGGAGAACGAATACCGGGCGCGCTACTTGTCCGGCAAAAACAAATGATCCCGGCCGGGGCATGACCGTTTCGTGCAAAGTATGCAAGGCTTACCGCTCCCGCGTCTCCTATAATCAAGCTTGAAAGGAGGGTCTGCATGGATTGGCTTGTTCGCATGAGCAGCGCAATGGATTACATCGAAGCCCACTTAACGGAAACGGTCGACTACGACGAGGCGGCGCGGATCGCCTGCTGCTCCACCTATCATTTTCAGCGCATGTTCTCGTTTATCACCGATGTTCCGCTGTCCGAGTATATCCGACGCAGGAGGCTGACGCTGGCGGCCTTCGAGCTCCAAAACAGGGGCGTGAAGGTGATCGATGCCGCATTCAAGTACGGCTATGAGTCGCCCGAGGCGTTTTCCAGAGCGTTCAAAAAAATGCACGGCGTCATGCCCATGGCTGCGCGCGACAAGGGCGTGTCTCTGAAAGCCTATCCGCGGATGACCTTTCATATTTCGATTAAAGGAGCTGCGGAAATGAATTACCGGATGGAAGAAAAACCGGCCTTCTCCATGTTCGGCGTCTCGACGCAAATCAATGCGGCCGATGAAAAGCCGTTCACGGAAATCCCGGCCTTCTGGACCAAATGCATTGAAGACGGGACGGTCGACCGAATCCGCAAGGCCGCCGGACTGGGCGAAAACGGGCAGATTCACGCGGTCTTGTATCACAACGACCAAAATCCGTTCTCTTATCTGATCGGGTATCTTATGCCGGTATCCGGCCCCCCCGAAGGCTTCGAGCAGCTTGCGTTTCCCGCTCAAACCTACGCCATCTTCTCGACGGGGCTGTACCCCGACGGGCAGAGCGGGATTCAGGAACTGTGGAAACGCATTTTCACCGAATGGTTTCCGACCTGCAGCTACGAGCACGCGGAAGGCCCCGAGTTCGAAATGACCTACGACCGGGGAAACAACCATTATGAAATGGAAGTTTGGATTCCGGTCACGAAAAAAGCCGGCTGAACCGCGTGACGGGCCGCCTCTTTGCCTGGCGGCCGTCTCTCTCCAAACAAACGCAAGCGCCCCTCCGGGTCCGGTCCTGCGGACGGAGGGGCGTTTGTTTTTTACAGCGTCGCGGAAGCCTGGGCAATCAGCGAGGTCAGCAAGCTTTTGTCGGGGCTTTGGCCCTGCTTGAATTTCACCGTTTTTCGTTCGGGAGGGCCTTCAAATTCGGCCGGAAGCGAAAGCGCCGCTGTATGGAAAATGGTTAAGCCGACGGCCGCTTTGGATGGCGAGATCACTGCCGCGTACTTCCCGTTTTTCAAAAAATGAGGCTTATTGTACTGCATGCGCTCCGACACATCCGGAATGGCGGCGTGCACAGCATCCCGCAGCTCCGCGCTGATTTCCCGCTGCCACGCTTCGCCGAGCGCCTCGATAAATCGGGTGATCTCCTCGTTCATGGGTTCAGCCCCTTGATTTGGTTTGCAGAACTAAATTACAGAATAATGACCGGTGTCTTCGGCTCCCGCTCCCCGTTCCGGCTCGTTAAGCCGAGCGACCGCGCGGTAGACGCTTGAATGGAATGAACAAGCTCCGGGTTTTCCGATAACGGGACGCCGTAGGAAGGTATCATTTCCCTAAGCTTCGGTTCCCACGCCTTCAGATGCTGCGGGAAGCATTTTTGGATGACCTCCAGCATGACGGAAACGGCGGTCGAAGCGCCCGGCGAGGCGCCGAGCAAAGCGGCGATCGACCCGTCCGCGGCGCTGATCACTTCCGTGCCGAAGCGGAGGATTCCTTTTCCGTCGGCCGTGTCTTTAATAATTTGCACCCGCTGGCCCGCTACCGCCAGCTCCCAATCCTCGCTTTTCGCCGTCGGGACAAACTCCCGCAATGCGTCCAGCCGCTGCTCCTTCGACAGCATCAACTGCTGGATGAGGTACTTGGTCAGGGCCATGTTCTTGACGCCGGCCGCCAGCATGGTCGTCAGGTTGTGCGGTTTGACGGACGTGATCAGGTCGAACATCGAACCGAATTTTAAAAACTTCGGCGAAAAGCCGGCAAACGGACCGAAGAAGAGCGACTCCTGCTTGTCGATGTACCGGGTGTCCAGGTGCGGGACCGACATAGGCGGAGCGCCCAGCGCCGCTTTGCCGTATACCTTGGCGTAATGCCGCCCGGCAACCTCCGGGTTCTTGCACACCAGAAACAGCCCGCTTACCGGAAACCCGCCGATGCCTTTTCCTTCCGGAATCCCGGATTTTTGCAGCAAATGCAGACTTCCGCCGCCTCCTCCGATAAAGACGAACGGGGCCGCATGGCGTTCGACCGCCCCGCTTTCCGCGTTCTGTACCTTCACTTCCCACAAGCCGTCGCGGGTCCGCTTGATGTCCTTTACCTGGCGGTTGTACTGAATATCGACCGTTTTGCTTTTCAGATGATCAAACAGAAGACGGGTCAGCGCGCCAAAATTGACGTCCGTGCCCGACTCGATCCGCGTCGCCGCGACCGGCTGGGTCACCGCCCGGCCCTTCATCATCAGCGGAATCCATTCCGCCAGCCGGTCCGGGTCGTCGGAATATTCCATCCCCTGAAAAAGAGGATGCCTTGAAAGCGCTTCAAATCGTTTTTTTAAAAAGGCCGCGTCCGCCTCTCCCTGCACAAAGCTCATATGAGGCACGGGCACGATAAAATCCCGGGGGTCGCGGATCAGCTTGCGGTCGACCAGGTGAGCCCAAAACTGTCTGGATACCTGATACTCTTCGTTCACTTGCACCGCCTTGCTGATATCGACGGAGCCGTCCGGTTTCTGAACGGTGTAATTCAGCTCGCACAGGGACGAATGCCCCGTTCCCGCGTTGTTCCACTCGTTCGAGCTTTCCTCCCCCGCCCTGGCGCGCCTCTCGAACACCGTGATGCTCCAGTCCGGCGACAGCTCCTTCAGCAGCGCCCCGAGCGTCGCGCTCATGATGCCGGCGCCGATCAAAATCACGTCGGTTTTCGTTTGTCGGTTGCTCATGTTTACCGTCCTTCTCCCCTACGTTTTGCAGGAAGGATACAGGCGCTCCTGCGTACGCGCCACAGCAAGCCAAGGCCAGACCTTATTTGCCCATCTTGTCGGAATTTATGCTCTCCCTCTAGTTTAGCGCGATTATTAAGTAGAAACAATATCAAGAAACTAATCCGGGCGGAATGATCTTTCTATCGCCCGCGGCCGGCGATCTCTGCCATATTCTCTGCTATAATAATGAAACATTCCGGTTCGACCGGAGTCCCGTTTGATCGCAAACGGGCCGCTTCTTTGCGCGGAGCGGCTTTCGGGCTTTGCTCCGCTTTCGGACGACGCGGCACTCTATGCTCCCTGACACCGCTCATTGACCCGCCATGGGAGGAGACATCATGACCTACCGAACGATGCTCGTCGAAGACGAGAAAAAGATATTGGCCTACATGAAGAACAAACTGGCTGCCTATCCGGCCTTTACGGTTTGCGGCTGCTTCGATATCCCGGAGGAAGCGTTGGCCGCCTTTGGCGAGCTGCGCCCGGATGTGGTGTTTCTGGACATTCAGCTTCCGCGTATAAGCGGTCTTGCCCTTGCCGCGCAGCTGCTTGCGGTCAAGCCGGACGTAAAAATTATTTTCATGACCGCGCATGATCAATATGCCCTGGACGCTTTTCGCGTAGAGGCGATCGATTATATTCTCAAGCCGGTCCGCAACGAGGATCTGGAACGCATTCTGCACCGGCTGGGCAAGCTGCTCCCTCGTACGCAGGACGCCTTTGCTCCCGTCATCCGCTGCTTTGGCACATTCGAGGTGCTGGACCGGCTGGGCCGACCGGTAAAATGGCCGACCAAAAAAGCGGAGGAGCTGTTCGCTTATTTATGGACGTACAAGGGACAGCAGCTGAGCAAATGGACGCTAATCGAGCTTTTGTGGCCGGAGCAAACGGAAGAAAGAGGCATTGCCAATCTTTACACGGCGGTTTATCGGGTGAAGCAGGTCCTGCTGCAGCTCGCGGTCCCTATGGAGGTCGAGCGCACCAGCACCGCGTATCGTCTGTCGGCGCCCGAGCGCATTTCGGATTTGGAGGAGCTGCACTGGCTTGCAGGCATCCCTTCGCGAATAGACCAGCATTTTCAGCGGGCGCTGGCCCTTTATCTCGGCTACCGGCAGCCGCTGTTCGGAGGCCGGGGCTATGCCTGGAGTGCCGGCTTGGACGCCTCCATCGACCGGACCATGGAAAAGCTCGGCGTTTTGCTGTTGGAAAACTGCCGCCACAGAGGCGACCGCGAGCATATCCGCACCCTCGTTGAGGTTATGGAAGCAAGGCATCCGGAGCTGGACTAAGCGGGAACTTTTTTGGGGAAGGGCAATATCGGGGAGCATTTTGTCAAAAATTTGTGAGATTCCAACGTTATAATTTCTCTCATAACATAATTTTTATCACAACAAGGAGAGAGAAAGAGATGATGAGAAAAACGTTGGTCGCTTTGCTCACGCTCGTCATGCTGGTGAACGTGTCCTTTGGCATGAACGTTCCGAAAGCAGCGGCCGGTCCGTCGCTGTTCAATGTAGGCAGCGGAACGGCGGAGGACCCGTATCTGGTGACGACTCCTGCGGAGCTGGACGCGGTCCGTTACGAATTGTCCGCGCATTACAAGCTTGGCAATGACATCGATCTGATCGATTATGTCGGACCCGGCGGACCCGGCTACAACGATAGCAAAGGCTGGGACCCGATCGGAGATGAAGACTCCCGCTTTCGGGGCGTCTTTGACGGCAACGGACATACCATTTCCGATTTAAGAATCGACCGGCCGGGAGAGAACAGCCTGGGCCTGTTCGGCAGCCTGGATGCCGGCGCCGTCATCCGCAATGTCGGCCTGTTGGACGCATCTGTTCAAAGCGGCGACATGGAAAACTATATCGGCGGCCTGGTCGGCATCAGCCGCGGGGAAATCGCCAACAGTTACGTAGTCGGCAGCGTCAACAGTTTGTCTACGTTCGTCGGCGGTCTGGCCGGGAGCCTGACGGACAACGGCAAGATCTCGAATTCCTACACAAACGTGTACATTTTCGGCGGGTACTATGTCGGCGGCTTGGTCGGCGCCATATCCGGCACCAGCACCGTATTGAATTCCTATTCCACGGAAACCGTCGGCTCTCCAAGTGCGGAGCATATGGGCGGCTTGGTCGGAGCCAAGCTCTCCGACGAAGCGGCTGTTATTTCATCCTATTACAATTATGATAATACCGGCCTGACGGACAACGACCGCGGCGAAAGCAAGATGCCCAATGAGCTGCGTGCACAAGCTACCTATGTCGGTTGGGATTTCACGACGGTCTGGTCGATTGAAGAAAGCATCGATTACCCGCAGCTGCGGGTCTTTACGAACGCTCCGACGGACAACGGACCGACGGCGAATCCGACCCTGACGGGAACGGCGAAGGTCGGCCAAACGCTGACCGCAGCATCCGGTTATTCGGATGCGGACGGAGATGCCGAAAGCGGCACGACGTATGCGTTCTACCGTTACGAAGCGGACGGCGCAAGCAACGAGCAGGAAGTGCAGGCCGCTTCCTCGGTTAACACCTACTTGATCACGGCCGGAGATGCCGGCAAAGTGATTCGCGTCAAGGTCGTACCGAAGAACGGCAAAGCAACCGGAAGCGAAGCGGTCAGCAGCGCGACGGCTGTGATCGCTCCGGCCTCGACGCTGGCGGGCGAAGGCACGGATATTTCTCCGTACCTGATCACCTCGGCAGCCGATCTGGATCAGGTGCGCGATGACCTTTCGGCGCATTACAAGCTGATGGCGGATATTGATTTGACGACCTATCTGGCACCCGGCGGACCGGGCCATAACGACGGAAAAGGCTGGGCGCCGGTCGGGTCGACGTCGAGCCCCTTCCGGGGCACCTTTGACGGAGACGGCCATACCATTTCCGGTCTTTGGATCGACCGGGCCAGCGAATCCAATGTCGGCCTGTTTGGCCATATTCATCTCGGTGCCAGTGTGGTGAATGTCAACCTTGCCGAGGTATCGGTTAAAGGCGACGTCAATGTCGGCGGAGCCGTCGGCAATAATGCCGGCAACATTACTCATGTAGCGGTGAGCGGAAACGTCACAGGCTTCGCGTCTGTCGGTGGAGCTGTCGGCTACAGCAGCCAGCTGGTCTTCTACTCCTACTCCACTGCAGCCGTGGAAGGAACAAGCTTCGTAGGCGGTCTGGTCGGCAATCTGGCGGGCGGTTCTGTGGAAATTTCCTATGCCGCCGGGACTGTCACCGGGGCATCCGATGCTGGAGGCCTCGTAGGCTATTTGAACAGCAATTCTGGCGGTTTTGTATGGTATGGCTACTACGACCTCACCGTAAGCGGCCAAACCGATACGGGCAAAGGGGAAGGCAAAACAACGGTACAGATGAAGCAGCAGGCCACGTTTGTGAACTTCGACTTTGTCACCATGTGGACCATTGACGAAAACGTTACGTATCCGCAGCTGCGGATCTTTGCTCCGAGTACGCCGACGGACCAGGCGCCGACGGCGAATCCGACCCTGACGGGAACGGCGAAGGTAGGCCAAACGCTGACCGCAGCGTCCGGTTATTGGGATGCAGACGGAGATGCCGAGAGCGGCACGACGTATGCGTTCTACCGCTACGACGCGGACGGCGCAAGTAATGAGCAGGAAGTGCAGGCTGCTTCCGCAGTCAACACGTACTTGATCAAAGCCGAAGACGCCGGCAAAGTGATTCGGGTCAAAGTCGTTCCGAAGAACGACAAAGCAGCCGGCAGCGAAGCGGTCAGCAGCGCGACGGCCGTGATCGCTCCGGCCTCGACGCTGGCGGGCGAAGGCACGGAGGCTTCTCCGTACCGGATCGCCTCGGCGGCCGAGCTGGATCAGGTGCGCGATGATCTGACGGCGCATTACAAGCTGACGGCCGACATTGACTTGACGACCTATCTGGCTCCGGGCGGAACGGGCCACAACGACGGAAAAGGCTGGGTGCCGGTCGGGTCGGCGGCAACTCCCTTCCAAGGCACCTTTGACGGAGACGGCCATACCATTTCCGGTCTGCTGATCGATCGCTACAATCAACCGCATGTCGGCCTGTTCGGCATGACAGCCGAAAGCTCTCATATTCGCAATCTCAGGCTTGCCGACGTTTCGGTTTGGGGCAATACAGAGGTTGGCGGGATAGTGGGCCTTAACCAAGGAACCATCTCCCATGTAGCCGTCAGCGGAATCGTGAGAGGAGGCGGGTCCCTCGCAGGCGTTGCGGGCTTCAACGCCGGAGTCGTTTCTTCCTCCTATTCGACTGCGACGGTAGAGGGGCAAATGTATGCGGGCGGTTTAGTTGGTTTGTTGGCGGGCGGAACAATCCGGACTTCCTATGCAGCGAGTCCCATCCATGGTTTTTTGGTAACGGGCGGACTCGTTGGCGCTTTGGATGGACCCGGCAACCTTGTGATTGATTCCTACTACGACCTGACGGTAAGCACAAAGTCCGATACGGGCAAAGGCGAAGGCAAAACAACGGAGCAAATGAAACAGCAGGCGACGTATGCAGACTGGGATTTTGTCTCCGATTGGACGATTGAAGAAGGCGCTGCATATCCGCAGCTTCGCATCTTTATGAGTGCTCCGGCAGACCAGGCGCCGACGGCGAATCCGACCCTGACGGGAACGGCGAAGGTTGGCCAAACGCTGACCGCAGCGTCCGGTTATGCGGATGCAGACGGAGATGCCGAGAGCGGAACGACGTATGCGTTCTACACCTACGACGCGGACGGCGAAAGCAATGAGCAGGAAGTGCAAGCCGCTTCCACGGTTAACACGTACTTGATCAAAGCCGAAGACGCCGGCAAAGTGATTCGGGTCAAAGTCGTTCCGAAGAACGACAAAGCAGCCGGCAGCGAAGCGGTCAGCAGCGCGACGGCCGTGATCGCTCCGGCCTCGACGCTGGCGGGCGAAGGCACGGAGGCTTCTCCGTACCGGATCGCCTCGGCGGCCGAGCTGGATCAGGTGCGCGATGATCTGACGGCGCATTACAAGCTGACGGCCGACATTGACTTGACGACCTATCTGGCTCCGGGCGGACCCGGTTACCACGACGGAAAAGGCTGGGTGCCGATCGGAAAAGAACTCCGTTTTGCAGGGGTCTTCGATGGCAGCGGCCATACGATCACCGGACTTATGATTCATCGTCCGGATGAAAACACCATCGGTTTGTTCGGCAGAGTGTTCGAAGGCGCCACCATTAAAAACATCCGCCTCGAGCAGGTGAACATTTCCGGCGAAAGCTATGTCGGCGCTCTGGCCGGAACCAACGGCGGCATCATCACGGCAGCCAGTGCAACCGGCCAGCTTACCTCGAATGATTGGTTTGCAGGCGGCCTGGTCGGAATGAGCGAAGGCCCGATTTCCTTCTCTTACACGAATGTAGCCGTAACCGGCGGAACCGTAGTCGGCGGACTGGTCGGACGCAACGACAGCCGCATCTTCTCTTCGTACGCGCTTGGCAGTGTCACCGGCGTGGAGACGGTTGGCGGACTGACGGGGACGAACAATTACGAGCTCGAGAATTCCTACTCCGCGGGTCCGGTTACCGGCACGACCGATGTCGGCGGGCTGACAGGTAAGAACCATGAAGAGCTTTCCGGCGGCTACTATGACGCTACCACAAGCGGACAAACGGACACCGGAAAAGGCGAAGGCAAAACGACAGCCGAAATGATGCAAAAAGCAACATATGTCGGCTGGGACTTCGAAACGGTGTGGACGATCGACGAAGGCCGCGGCTATCCGCAGCTGCGCGTGTTCCAAACCACGCCTGCCGTGACGGCGCCGGGAGCGCCGACGAATGTTACCGCTGTTGCCGGCAGCGGCCAAGCAACGGTATCGTTCACCGCTCCGGTAAATGACGGCGGAAGCCCGATTACGGGCTACGAAGTCACGGCTGTGCCGGGCGGACTGACAGCAAGCGGAACGGGGAGCCCCATCACGGTGACGGGCTTGACGAACGGAACCACCTATACCTTCACGGTGAAGGCAATCAATAGTTCGGGAAGCAGCGCCGCATCGGATGCTTCCGCGGCGGTAACCCCGCAAGCGCCTTACATTCCGGGACCGGTGCCAAACCCGAACCCGGGAACGGGAAGCGGAACGGGCTCGTCCGAATCCGTAATTGTCATCGTAAACGGCAAGGAAGAAAGCGCCGGAACGGCCACCGTCACGGAAACGAACGGCCAACGGACGCTGACCATTGCAGTGGACGAAACGAAGCTGGAGCAGCGGCTTGCCGCGGAAGGCAATCGTCCGGTCATCACGATTCCGGCAACGGCCACTGCCGATACCGTCATCGGAGAGCTGACCGGCCGCATGGTCAAGAGCCTGGAGCAAAAACAGGCGACGCTGGTGCTCCAAACGGCGCAAGCGCTGTACACGCTGCCCGCCGAGGAAATCAACATCGACGCGCTGTCCCGCCAGCTTGGCACGGCGGTTGACCTGCAGGACATCAAGATTCACCTGGAAATCGCCAAACCGGCGGCCGGCATGCTTCAAATTGTCGATCAAGCCGCCGCGCAAAACGGGTTGTCGCTCATCGGCACTCCGGTGAACTTCTCCGTCACCGGCACCTTCAGCGGCAAGACGGTAGAAGTATCCGCTTTTAACACCTACGTGGAACGCGGCATCGCTCTTCCGGAAGGAACCGACCCGGCTCGCCTGACGACCGGCGTCGTGGTCAATCCCGACGGAACGGTACGCCACGTGCCGACAAAAGTAACGCAAGCGGACGGCAAATACTACGCAACCATTAACAGCCTGACCAACAGCACGTATGCGGTGGTCTGGAATCCCGTTGCCTTCACGGATGTGACCAATCACTGGGCACAAACCGCTGTGAACGACATGGGGTCCCGGATGGTTATCGCCGGTATGGGCAACGGAGCCTTGGAACCGAACCGTGCCATGACCCGGGCCGAATTCGCCTCCGTCGTCATCCGCGGTCTCGGCCTGGCGCCTGCAGCCGGCACATCGGGCTTCTCGGATGTCGCGAAAGACGCCTGGTACAACGGCGCCATCGTCACGGCATCGGAATACGGCCTGATCAGCGGCTTCGGCGACGGAACCTTCCGTCCGTCGGACACCATCACCCGGGAGCAAGCCATGACGATCATCGCCAAGGCGATGCAGCTGACCGGCCTGAACGCCGGACAGGAAAACCCGGATGCGCCGGCAGCCTTTACGGACGATTCCCGCATCTCGGCCTGGGCTAAAGCCGCTGTAGCGGAAACGCTGCAAGCCGGCATCATCAACGGCCGTCCGAACGGACAGCTTGCTCCGCAAGCCAACGTAACGCGCGCTGAAGTGGTCGCCATGATCACCAACCTGCTTCAAAAATCCGGATTGATCTAAACGCCGGATAAGCAAAACAAAGAGAACCCCTGTCCCGGCCGTTCATCGGCTGAGCAGGGGTTCTCTGTTTTTTGGGGAAGGCGGTACCAGCCGGTCAGCGAAACCCTAGGAAGCTTTCGCTTGAATGAAATAATAGAATCCGGTTGTTCCGAATCCCATTTCGCTCGGAAGCAGACCATTTTTCGAAGACATCCTTCGGTCCCGGAAGCCACACCGTTACCCGATGGGTTCGTTCAACCGTTCCTCTATAAACGCGATGAGCTTGGCATTTTCCTCGTCCGGAAGCCATTCCGTCAGCCGGGCCGCCGCAACCGGAAGCATCCATTCTTCGATGGCGCGAAGCTCCAGACCGGAGCAGGCAAGATAATGGTCCAAGTAGATGCCGTCGATCAGCTCCCAACCAAAACATTATCCGGGTGAAAATGGCCGTGGCAGAGCCGGTTTCCAATCGGAAGGTTTTCCAGGCATGCCAAAATCCTTGTTTTCGCATCCTCCGTTAGCAGCGGGGCGTTCCGAATGTTCCGGGCCAGCGCTTCCTTTTGCCGAAGCACGAAGAAGTTCCCGGTTTGCTCTGCCTCCGGCTCATATTTATGAATGCGGTAATGGAGTTCCGCAAATTCCTTCATCAAACGGTCAAGCTCTTCGGGATGCTGAATGCTCTGCTGAAGCAGAGTTGCCCCTGATGCGCTCAAACACAATCCCTTTCCGATGAACCGATTCGATGAGTTCGTATGCTTTTGGAGCCGGTATCTCCAGTCCGGAAACGATCTGATTCACTTCATATTCATACCGCACCGCATCCATGGGAATGCCTTCTCTGTACTGCTTGAAAATCTTCCCTTCCCCGTATTCGAATATCTCGGCTGTTCGACCTTCGCTCAACTTTTCCACTGGACAATCTCCTTGTCCCCTGTTGAAAAATCGCTTTCATTACACGCAGCGCTTTGGTTCGAACGGAAGCGTATCAAAGGTTATTCTCTTTCGTCAAGGAATTAAGTCCATGTTTAAGGCCCTCCGCTTTTGGGAGGGCCTTAAACCGGCGCTTTAGATTAATCCTGATTTGATAAGCAGGTTCCGCACCAAAGCGGCAACCTCGGCCCGGGTGACGGAAGCTTTCGGATCCAGCACCTTGCCGTTCCGCCCGGTCATAATGCCGGCCTGCAAATTGTCGGCCGCACTCTCGCGCGCCCAGTTGGCAATAAGAGCAGAGTCCGCATAGCCGCTCAGCAAGGCGGCGGGTTGCTCCTCGGCAAGCTTGTCTTTCAGACCGCTGAGCTTCATGGCTTTGGCCAGAATAACCATCGCCTGCTCGCGCGTGATTTCCTCCTCCGGCCGGAACGTGCCGTCCTCGAAGCCGCTGATCAAGTTGTAAGCCGCAGCGGTTTGAATGGCGGAATTGTACCAGTCGGTCACCTGCACGTCGCGGAACGGAGCTTTGGTGTTTTCCGGCTTCAAGCCAAGGCCGCGGACGATAATGCTGGCAAATTCACCGCGCGTGATCGCTTGGCCGGGCTTGTACACCCCGTTTCCAAAGCCGCTCACCACCAGACGCGAGCCCATGTCATTCACCGCTTCCTGCGACCAGTGGCCCACCACGTCCGTGAAAGTCAGCGGGTGCCAGACGACCGAGTACGTGCTGTTCGTCAAGCTGTTGATCTCCGCGTAATACTTGCCGTTCCTGATGGTGATTTTCGTCGGCACATGCCGTACCGTTCCGTCCGGTTCTACTACGATGCCGGTTGTGATCCGGTTCGGGTCCACCCCGTCCGGAATCGGAATCGTCCGCTTGACATATGCGTCGAACTTCGATATTTCAATCGTCCGGCCGCCGTACACGCCCGTCACCGTAAAATCAATGGCCGGGATCATAAGCGTCAGCTTGTTCTTGTCGGCCGCGTTTTCCACAACCTTTACCGTTGCTGCGGCAGGTTCGGCAATGCCAATCCGAATCTTGATGCCCTCCAGTTCTACGCTGCTGCCCAGTTGGCGGGATACATCATCAATGTTGATTTGCAGGGCGGGAAGCGTGTACGTTGCTTTGCCCGTGACGATTTCTATGACCGCCTGCTTGCCTTCCATGTTCTTCACCATCTGGCCGTCCAGCTCGCCGACAATGACATTGGAGCCGGCCGTGACCGGAATCGTCAGTACGGCATGCTCGCCTTCCGCATCAAGCTTCGCCTGGAGCTTCGCCGGATCGACCGCGACCGTCGTCGTCTTTACGCCGCCCGCTTCCGTCGTCGTCGCCTTGCCCGCGCGTTCTTCCTTGCCATTGACGAGCACGATGACATCATCATTCGCAGGCGTTGCCGGAGCCGGCGTTACCGGTCCCGCAGGCGGCGTATAATTCGGCGTGAAGGTCAGCGTCGCCGACGCGCCTGCCGGCCTCGAGGTCGCGCTGTCTGCCGCTATGCGTACCAGCACCGTCACCGTGCCCGTGAATACCGGCGGGTTGCCGGGATTGTAGGCCGTCCAATTTACGCCGCCGTCCGTTGAATACTCCATCGTCGCGTCCGCGCCCGTGATCGTATTTGTTGCATCATCAGCCGTTACGGCCGGGGCCGCCGGTGCGTTGGGAGCGTTCGGCGTGAAGTTCAGCGTCGTCGCCGCGCCTGCCGGCGTGGAGGTCGCGCTGTCTGCCGCTATGCGTACCAGCACCGTCTGCGTGCCCGTGAACACCGGCGGATTGCCGGGATTGTAGGCCGTCCAATTTACGCCGCCGTCCGTTGAATACTCCATCGTCGCGTCCGCGCCGGTGATTGTATTCGCCGCATCATCAGCCGTTACGGCCGGGGCCGCCGGTGCGTTGGGAGCGTTCGGCGTG